>JAVBXV010000419.1 GCA_030824405.1 Anaerolineales bacterium
TGGTGTAACCGAAGATATATTCCTTGGCCGTCTCAGCGGTGACATTTTTTGCGCGCCTGCCGATGACCACAACCAACTCCGCTTCATGCTCCACCTGTTTGGATTGCGGCGGCAAAATGATATTGTCTCCGCTGGCAATGATCGAGGATGGCGGTTTCATAAATACGAGCGGCACCTTTGGAACTTCATTGCCCAACTCTTTGGCATGCTCCACGTAGTTGCGGCCAATGCAAAGGATTTTGCTCGGCTCGCAGGGCGCAACCAGCTTCACTTCAGAAAGAGGCGTTTTGGCTTCCCGTCTGCGGTATTCGCCGAAGATGTCTCCTTGAATTTCGCCGATCTTGTCATCGAGCATCCAACCATATTTTGGCGCATCGCCATTGCTTTGATAACGAACGATCTTCATTTTATTTTCCTTCGTACTTTTGAATGTGGGTCTGGTCCAGATCTGCGAGCAGGTCGTGTATGGATTTTCCCAAAACAGGGTGGATCAAATTAGGCGCAATGTCATTTAATGGCACGAGCACAAAGGCGCGTTCATGCAAACGAGCATGTGGAATTTTTAATGCGGGCGTATCCAAAATCACGTCATCAAAAAAAAGAATATCCATATCGATCAAGCGCGGACCATTTTTAAAATTGGGTTCGCGCCCAAGCGCAGACTCCAATCTTTTTAAATGTCCAATTAATTTTTCAGGCGTGAGATAGGTTTCAACCATCACCACCTGGTTAAGGAACGGAGGCTGTTCTGTAAACCCCCAGGGCGGCGTTTCATACACATGCGATTTTTTTCTTAACGTCATTTGCGGCGTGAGATTGCTGATCGCATTTTTTAAATTGGCAAGGCGGCTGCCCATGTTACTTCCAAGCGCGAGGTAGGCGATGTGTTCCATGAATCTATCCGATCGCGTGTCCATCGAAATGCTCAACGACATCTGCCGCGAGCCAGCTTTCGATGATCTTGTTTTCAAATGCGCTCTCTGGCATCTCGCGGACAAAATTCACCAACTCGATGCGTTTGTTTTCGAACAGAGTGCGTATGTCTGCACTGCTGGTGTTCTTGTATTTTTCGATCAACGCTGCGTTGAATGGATCGGTATCAGGATCTTCATAAACAAAGGCGGGGTCGGCCAGCACGCCTTTTACAATTCTTGTGCCTTCGTCCCACCAGCCGATTGTGTGCGCAAGCACATCCTCGAATTTTTCAAAGCCCTGCTTCTGCAAAAACTCATCCTTGTTTTCAAGCTCATCAAATTTTTGAATGTAGGTTGACCATTCATTTTCAAGCGTATCCAAAGTGAGGAAACGACTCAGCGCCACAAGGTGCTCACGCGCATGGCTGATGAAGATTCCGTTGATCCAGGCACGCACACGACGATTTTCAAAAGCCGCTTCATTCATCGCCTTTATATCTGCCAAAGCGTTCTGACGCATTTTCTCAAACTGGGCAAGGAACTCGGCCTCGTCCCAATCTTTATATTTCGCAATGGACTCTGCGTTGAAGACATCAAAGTCATACTTCCTGCGTGCGTATTCGCGTTCTTCCGCAATCGCGAGGATGATGGGCATGGCTTCGTCCCACCAACCCAGAACATGCGCCAGCATATCGCGGAATTGGGAAAATCCCTGCGCGTTGACTCGCTCTACGCCATATTCTGCAGGCCAGCGGTTGTAACGCTCAATATAGGTTGCCCATTCGATCTCAAGAAAATCGACTGTGCGTTGTTTGAAAGTGGACATGGATACCTCGTGAAAAATGATTGTGATGAAAGAACAGGCCGCCTTCAATTTTACTCTTGTTCAGTCTGCGAAGCACCGTTCCCTGGAATTCCCGCCTGATATACTTGCGTAAATTCGAAAAAATTTATTCCTAGGAGAAAAACATGGACATAATTGCCAATATATTGATCGGTGTGGTTGCTCTTTTGCATTTTGGATTTCTGTATCTTGAAATGTTCCTGTGGGACAAGCCGCGCGGAATGCGCTCCTTTAATATGACCAAGGAGTTTGCGAAACAATCGAAGACTCTCGCCATGAATCAGGGACTGTACAACGGCTTCCTCGCCGCTGGTTTGCTCTGGAGCTATTTCGCAGGCGAACCCGCCAAGATCTTCTTCCTGAGCTGTGTCATCATTGCGGGCGTTTTCGGCGCACAGACCGTCAGCAAGCGTATCTTTTTCATTCAGGCTGTCCCCGCTATCTTAGCGTTGGTTCTTTTATTGGTTGCGTAATTAATGTGAATATATCTGGCGCGCAGAAATGACTTAAATAAAAAATGGGCGGGGAAACCCCGCCCATTTTTTATTTCACAATATTTACAAAGTCTGCGAACAAACCGTAGGCCGTTTCAACAGGCCCGCCTTTCATGCCAGGCTTTTCAGATAATACGATCGAGTAATCCAGGATCGTATCGGTTCTAAATGTAATTCCCGTGCTGGAATTCATCATGCCATACAACGGGGACGTTGAATCCACCAGTTGCGGGGATACACTGGCTTCGATCTTATTGCCCACTTTTTCAGCAGAGCAAACCAGTTTATAACGCTTGCCATCCGCCTTGGCCCTGGCGATCATTTCAGGCGTGATACCGCGAATGCCCGTTGGATTCACTTGCTGCGGGGTCATCGGCGTATCCCATAGCACAGTCACCAGCGCCGCCACTTTGATGGCCGCATCCCAACCATCTACATCATTGGTCGGGTCGGTCTCTGCCAGCCCGATCGATTGCGCATACTTGACTGCATCATCATACGCTTCACCATTCTCCATCAGAGAGAGGATGACATTCGTTGTAGCGTTGAAGATACCTTTGAAGGATTCCAACTCTGCGAGCGGAAACGCTTCACGCATGACCGAGAAAACTGGTGCGCCGCCCAATACAGTGGACTCATGCCTGAACATTTTTCCCATGCTCGCTGCCAGCACAGTCAACTCACCATACCCGTGGACTACAGGTCCTTTGTTTGCGGTGATGGCATGCATGCCCAACTTCAACGCGCTGCGGATGTGGTCCAGTGCGGGTTGGCCTGTCTGTGTGTTGACAGGGCTGTTCTCGAAGATGACATCTGCCTGCGAGTTATTGATCACATCCAGTGAGCTGTTTACTTCGAGAACCGAGAGTGCGGAGATAGATTGTTTGCTTTCAACCAGTTCCAATGCTTTTTGAATATCGAGTCCGTTTGGATTGACGGCGTATCCATGGCTGCCCGTGGAGATACCTGTAAATGAAAACGTGACATCATATTTTGATTTGAGCAGATCCTGCTTGCGGATTAAAAGTTTTGCAAGAGAGCGGGCCACGTTACCGAAGCCGATCAGTGCGAGTTTGTAATGCATTAGGTAGGTTCTCCTTTTTGTAGGGGTGGGTTACCCGTCCCTACACTGGTGGATAAGGATACGCCCTGCGTCCTTGCAGCGGGCGTGGAAATACTTTGGTGGTGCAAAGAATCTCGGCACGGGTCAGCAATGCGGAAATTTCGTTCGGGCTGAGGACATGCTCAAAGAGGCTGGGCCAGTTGTCGGTTTGGGAAAGAGGCGCGAGCATTTCATCTGGAATCTGCTGGGAGGCAAAGTCCCAGACCACGGTGCGGAGTTTGTCTTCTTCATGAAAACAGATGCCGTGATCGATGCCGAAAAGTTGTTGCGTGCCTTCTTCAAAAAAGATGTGACTGCCTTTGCGGTCTGCGTTGTTGGCGAGGATGTCAAACAGCACGATCGGGCGAAGTCTTTGTTTTTCTTCAGGCGAGAAGTTGAAGTAATGATGTTCAACATCGTATTCGATATATTGTTGCAGCGAGCCTGGGCCGTACGGGCCGTCTTCGCGATAGGTCGTGAACGGGACAATATGAAAGCCGAGCGTTTCACTTAAAAGATACGCGGCCACTTCGCGCAGGGCGAGCGTGTATTCTGGAAAGTCCCAAAGTGGTTGTTCGCCCTTGGTGGGTTTATAGACGGCTTTATATTCCGCGCCTTCGTGATGGACGTCCACGAAGAACGTGTAATTCGAGCCAAGCATGAACTGGCCTTTGAGTTCATATTCGCCGTGAGTGAGCGCGGCCTGAATTGTTTTGTTGGGGGGAGTGGTCATAAGTGTTGAAGGTTGCAGGTCGAAAGTCATTGACCTTTGACTTTCGACCTGCAACGATTTTATTTAATGTAAGTGCCCGTTCTTCTTCGGACAGAAATGTCCTTCGGGTTCCATCGGTTGGCCGCATTGCGGACAGACAGCCCGTCCGCGTGAGGCAACGTCCTGACCCCAACGTGCAAGCATGTGCAGTTGTGTGCGGGTTGCCCAAAAGCGGACTTGTGATCCAGAGTCGGGTTCAAATTCTTCGGTGAGTAATTCCTTGGCGAAGATCACCACACGGTCGCGGTCTTTATCGTAGCCGAGGCCAATTTCACCAGCACGGAAGAGCGGGTCTACAGGCGGGTTGATGCGCATCATGTGTTCCACGTAATCGCCAGAGGCTTCTTCAAGTTCTGGGTTTTGCTGGCTGATCTGCGCGAGAAATTGTTCAATGCCAATGGCAAGGGAAAGCAGCTGCGCCTTTTCAATAATTATTGTAATAGTGCGCTGTTCCTGATAGGCTTGCAAATAAAAGACGCGCTGGCCTGGTTTGCCAATGGCGTCTGCTGTAAGATGATCACACGGGTCTACATCAATATCAATACGTGGCATAGGATACCTTTATAAAATCGAGTATACCAGAATACCCCCTCCGTCCTTCGGGCGCCTCCCAAAATTCCAACGAACTTCAGTCGGGCAGGTGGAGGCGGTTATAATCCCAACATCTTGCCAAAGGAGTTGCCATGTACGATAAAAACAAGCTCAACGAATTAAAGAAATCGCTTTCAAAATGGGAAGAGACTTCCCTCAACAAAGCATTAAACCAGTTACCTGAACGCGCTGAAAAATTTATCACTACCTCCTCCGAACCGATCAACAGACTGTATACCCCGCTCGACACTGCAGACATGGATTACGATACCGACCTTGGGCTGCCAGGCGAGTATCCCTACACCCGCGGCGTACACCCAACTCTTCACCGCAGCAAACTGTGGACGATGCGCATGTTCGCTGGCTTCGGCACTGCGGAGGAAACAAATGCGCGCTTCAAATATTTGCTCGAGCAGGGTCAAACAGGCCTGAGCATTGCCTTCGACCTGGCCACGTTGATGGGCTACGATACCGACCAACCCGAGGCATTGGGTGAGTTTGGTAAATGCGGCGTCGCGATCTCTTCCTTGAAAGACATGGAAATTTTGCTGGATGGAATTCCGCTCGATAAAGTTTCCTCCAGCATGACGATCAATTCACCTGCCGCGATCATCTGGGCCATGTATCTTGCCGCCGCTGAAAAACAGGGATTGCGCCTCGATCAATTGCGCGGCACCACCCAGAACGACATCCTCAAGGAATTTATCGCGCAAAATGAATTCATCTTCCCGCCTGCTCCTTCGATGAGATTGGTTGTGGACACAATGGAATTCGGCGCACAGCACGTGCCGCAGTGGAACACGATCTCGATCAGCGGGTATCACATCCGCGAGGCAGGCTCCACCGCCGCACAGGAATTGGCGTTCACTCTGGCAGATGGCATGGAATACGTCCGCTGGGGAATTGCACGTGGCATGGACGTGGACGAATTCGCTCCACGCCTGTCCTTCTTCTTCAACGCGCACAATGACTTCTTTGAAGAGATCGCCAAATATCGCGCCGCCCGCCGCATTTGGGCGCGTGAGATGCGCGAAACATTTGGCGCGAAGAATCCGCGTTCGTGGTTGTTACGTTTCCACACACAGACAGCGGGTGTTTCGTTAACTGCTCAACAGCCAGAGAATAATGTTGTGCGTGTGGCCTTGCAGGCGCTTGCGGCCGTCCTCGGCGGCACACAAAGTTTGCACACCAACTCGCTGGACGAAGCACTGGCTTTGCCCTCCGAACATTCGGTGACAATTGCCCTGCGTACACAGCAGATCATTGCCGAAGAATCTGGCGTAACCAATACAGTTGACCCTCTGGGTGGCAGTTTCTTTGTGGAAGAACAAACCAACCGCATTGAACGACAGGCGTATGAGTATTTTGCCCGCATTCAGGAAATGGGCGGCGTGATCCCCGCGCTTGAAAAGGGATTTATGCAAAGCGAGATCGCGGATGCATCCTATCGTTATCAACGCGAAATTGATACAGGCATTCGTAAGATCGTGGGCGTGAATGCATATGCAGAGAATAAACCATTGAGTATCCCGATCCTGAAAATGGACCCGAACGGCTACTCCAGACAGATCGCACGCCTCAACGAAGTCCGCAAGACGCGCGATAGCGGTCGCGTAGGCCAAACCCTGGATAAATTGCGGATCGCATGCGAGGGAACCGAAAACACCATGCCGTACATCATGGAATGTGTCCATGCGTATTGCACGCTGGGTGAGATCGTAAGTGTGATGACGAAAGTCTTTGGAAAGTACGAAGAGCCGACGATGATATAAAGTGTCAGGTTGGGGGATCAGGTTTCAGATTAAGATGGAAGCGGGAACTTTATCCTGCTTCCATCTTTTTTATTTTTTTCCTGAGAAGTAGTTTTTGGATGCGCTCATATTTTTCGCGGGAGAGCGGATACGACCATGCCAGCAATATCGTCCCCAATAAAATGGCTGCGCCGATAAATGAAACCATCATGCGGATCATGAACAAGGCTGAATCAGGCTGCGTGAATTGAATGACCCCATCAGGCGGGGATTGATAACCAGACCAACCCAGCACTTGCAATGTAATGAAGATGACCAACGCCCCCGTCAACTTGCGGATGAGCGTGCGGATGCCGTAGTACACGCCTTCCTGTCTGCGGCCTGTGCGCAGTTCGTCCCATTCGATCACGTCTGGCAAAATGGAATCGGGCAAAACATATGCGGCAGAAACGCCAATGCCTGCCAGCGCGGCGAGGACCAAAAGGTAAACGATCTGGCCTGGTTGAATGGTGAAGATCATGAATTGAATGATGATCCACAAGATCATGCCCAGAATGTAAGCCTGTATTTTGTTGCGCCTTTTTGCAACCCATAACCAGAATGGCACGAACAGAATGCAGACCAGCATCATGATGCCAAAGAATGCGGATTCCAATGCAAAGTTGATTCCGAAGATGTTGATCTTTGCTAGCAGATCACCCTGCGCCACCCAATACAGCAAAAAGAATGGGAAGGTAATGATGATCATGTCTACGGCTGACCAGTTGAACATGTAAATTCCAGCCGCGTAACGGAAGGGGACATTTTCCCACGCCACACGCATGGACTCGCGAAACGGTATTTCCTGATGCTCTTCGGATGCAAATCTTTCTCTGACGAATAAGCCGATCAAGAAAAGCGGCAGTGAACCCAGCATGCCAAAGATTGCGCCTGCCAGCATGAATCCCTGTTGCTGCGTGCCGCCTGCGAAGATGACCGCATCCACAACCATGGGCGCGGCGATGACCACCGTCATTGCGGCGAGCAGTTGAAATACAGAGCGGAAACTTGAAAGGGATGTACGCTCATCATAGTTTTGGGTCAGTTCAGGGGTGAGGGAAAGATACGGAACCGCGACAAGCGTGGTGAGTGTATCTGAGATCATGAAGGAAATTGTCACATAGGCGAGGAGTGCCAGCTGGCTTTCCCAGTTGGGCGCGCTCCAAAGAATAATGAAGCTGATGCCAAATGGAAAGGCGAACCACAAAAGGAATGGGCGGCGGCGGCCTAGTTTGGATTTCATACGGTCGCTGAGCACGCCAATAATGGGGTCGTTGATCGCGTCCCAAACAATGCCAGCCAGCGCGCCAAAAGACGCCAGACGCGGTTCAATGCCGACTACATCTGTCAGATAAATTGCATAAAAAATGGAGCGCAGCATGCCGATGCTGGAAAGTCCCCAATCACCAGAGCCATATAAAAGTTTTAGCCAGAAAGGGAGTTTACGTTTCATACCTGTAATTTCATGAACGATTACCTTGTTTTTAATTGTTTATTTAACGGTGCGCAAGTGTAGCATGGATTTAGACCCAAAAGTTTGTGCCTTTTGTTAATTATTTATGAATAGAACATTACAAAACTACAAACTAATGTTAGGAGACTGAAAAGTGGATAAAGCCCGCATTGTGCTAAACTGAACCTAGAAAAACCGATAAATGGCAAACCTGTTGAAAAGCAGGGACGCAAAGCCAAGGGTCTAAAGTTGCGAACGCCGCAACCATGATCGCCAGGCCGCCGAAGACCATACATTTCTTTGATCATTCGCGGACCTGGCTTAAACAAGCAGGTCCGTTTTATTGTACGAAAGATTGAACCTTAAATTCAGGATCGTATCGACAAACGGCAAACCCTTCGAAAGATGGGGACGCAAAGCCATGGATCTACAGCTGCCAAACACAGCCATGATCGCCAGGCCACCGAAAACGAGCTCCGTTACTGGATGCTCAAAAGGAAAATTCTTATGACATCCATATCTCAAACAACACATACAAAATATACATTTGCAGTCCTGATGGCCTTCGTGATGCTGGCCGTCAACATCATGCCTGCCCTGGCAAAAGAACCCGTGCCGACCCTTGATGTGTTCATCAAGTCGGTCAACAATGGGGATGCGAAAATGCTGCGCGGGGTCTATGTGCAGGACGTGCTGGCCTATCCCATCGTGCAGCAGCCAGCCTCTTCCGCGGGCTTTGTTTCAACAGACTCCACAGTGGTTACTCAATTCAACATGGCCACACAGATGGGCAATGTAGGCCTGCTCGCTCACAACTATCTGGCAGGGAAAACCTTTAAATCATTGGCAGTCGGTCATGTGGTCGTACTTGTTTACGGCGATGGTCATACTGAAAAATTCGCGGTCACTCACATTTATCAATATCAGGCGCTCGACCCATACAGCCAGACCAGTAAATTCAAAGACCTGAGCACAAATACCACCATCACCGCCGATGCGTTGTTTGGGCTTGTCTATCGCGGCAACAGACATGTCACTTTTCAAACCTGCATCGAGCAGGGTGGAAGTTTAAGCTGGGGAAGATTGTTCGTGATCGCAGAACCCGTCAAATAAAATAATACCGATAATCTTGCAGAGGACATTCAGGATAAAATAAGCCTGATGTCCTCTCTTGCTGATAAGTTGAAGTCTCTCGGCGTCAAAACTGGGACTTCACACCTCGCTCCGCGCCCGCCCCAGCCTGCCAGCCAGTCTATTGACTCTGTTGTGGCTGGGAGTTTTCGCGTCACCCCGCTGGGCGAAGTCTTTGTCTCCGAGAATACGTATGGCGAAGAGTATGTGCATGGCAACCGATCTCCCCTTCCGCCTTCAGAGCAGACCTTCCCTCTTTCATTGATCTCTCAATGGGCAAACGATCCGCGCATTGCAGATCTGCCGCTTAATAAATTCGCCTTTCTCGATACAGAGACTTCTGGTCTCTCAGGTGGGACAGGTACGTACGCGTTCCTCGTTGGTGCCGCCCGTTTCATGGATGGGAAATTTGTGCTTCAACAATTCTTTATGCGCGACCCTGCCGAAGAACCCGCCATGCTCGAAGGGCTGGCGCATTTTCTGGCGCCCTGCGAAGCCCTGGTGACATTTAATGGAAAATCATTTGATGCGCCGCTGCTTGTCACACGCTATTCATTGCACCGAATCCCTGTGCCTTTCAAGAATTACGCGCATCTCGATCTGCTGCCGCTAGCCCGCAGGCTTTGGCGTGATCGGCTTCCTTCGCGGGCGTTGAAATATCTCGAAGAGCATGTGCTGGCTTTCACGCGTTCATCAGACGAAGTGCCTGGTTATGAAATTCCCTGGCTGTATTTTGATTATTTGCGCACAGGCGATGCCCGTCCATTAGAGGGTGTGTTCTATCACAACGCCATGGATATTGTGGCCATGTTTGCCTTGCTTCATCATGTCAGCGAGATGACGGCGAATCCGTATGATGGCAGTGTGCAGCATGGTTTGGATTTCGTTGCGCTCGGTAAGTTGTTCGATGATCTCGGCCATTGGGATGAGGCGGCTCGTCTCTACGAGCGTGGACTCGAGTTCGAGTTGGAAGAATCAGATTTCGGCGTGGCGGTGAAGCGTTTATCCATCCTGCAAAAAAAACGCGGTGACGTAAATGAGGCGGTTCGTTTGTGGGAGGATGCGGCGGCGAGAGGTCATATTTATGCACACATTGAACTGGCAAAACATTTTGAGCATAAAGCCAGGGATGTAAACTCTGCCATCAAGTGGACGATGTCTGCGCGTCAGTTGACCGAAGAGGCAGACCTGCCTTCTTATGTCCGCAAGCATTGGCTGGAGGAGATTGACCACAGGCTTTCGCGTTTGGAGCGTAAAGCGGGTTTATAATTATTCAAATTTTATGCCATGTTAGTTTGGTCTTGATCGCGGAAATATATTCAGAGGAGAGTTAACCATGGAAATCAATGTATCAAAAGAACAGGGGCGTGTTTCAGTAACCGTCCTGCAGGTAACGGGACAATTAGACAGCCAGACCTACCAACAATTAATTGATAGGGCGCGTGACGAAGTGGAAGCGGGCACAAGCCATATTCTGCTTGACCTTGGCGGCCTGTCTTATATCTCCAGTGCTGGTCTTGTTTCCCTGCATACAGTGGCGTTGCTGCTGCGCGGTGAATCTCTGCCAGACCCCGAACAGGGTTGGAGCGCGTTGAAATCAATGGACCGCACCCGTGATGGCGGCATGCAGGCGAACTTAAAACTGCTCAACCCGCGCCCGGAAGTGGTCAGCGTTTTGGACATGGTTGGTTTCTCCGCTTTCTTTGAAGTGTTTACAGACAAACGAAAAGCGATCGACTCGTTCTAAAAGTTTGTATTTGAATAGCGATGCAGTGAAAACTGCATCGCTATTGATTCTTATTGCTATGTTTATTGTTATGGAGGATAAATGAAGAAACAAAATCTTGGCAACCTGGTCATGATCCTGCTGGTTGTAATTACGATCGCTGTGTGGATCGTCTTTCCCCCATTACCCGGGGATGTAAAAAGCTATGTGCGTGCCTATATTGGTGAAGTGCTTGGCTCGCTCATGATCGTGCTCATGTCTTTTTCCCTGTTCCTTTCCACGCGGCCCAAATGGGCTGAGCCATATTTCGGCGGGCTGGATAAAATGTACATCACGCATCGCCGTACTTCCACAAGCGCGTTCCTGCTGATGCTCCTGCATTTGTTGATCGTGCCGATCACGTTCGTTAATTTGCGTTTGGGGAATTATCTTGCGATCATCGCGTTTTTGGGAATCGTCACGATCGTGCTGGTCACCATCGCGCCGCGCATCGCTTTCCTGCAGAAGTTAACAGGCAATACCTATGAAGGCTGGAAGAATTTGCATCGTTATATTGGCATCTTCTTTATTGTCGGTTTCATTCATTCGCTGACGGTCAACGCGCCCAGTGCCTTTGTAGCGATCAGTTGGACGCAGATATTTTTTATCCTCGGCACGGCTTCTTATTTGTATGCCGAAGTCTTTGGCCGCTTCTTTAAAAAATATGTACCCTACACGGTTGAGTCTGTGAAACATCCCAACAGCTCCACCACCGAAGTCACCCTGCGCGCCAAAAAAGAATCCATCCAACACGGCCACGCGGGGCAGTTCTTATTCGTCCGCTTTTTGGGAGATACTGGGTTGAACGAATCACATCCCTTCACGATCTCCAGCGCGCCGTCTGAAGATGTCTTGCGTGTCACCATAAAAGCCTGCGGAGATTTCACCCGTCATTTATTGGCAAACCTGAAAGCGGATACAGAGGCGATTGTGGAAGGCGCCTATGGGATGTTCAATTACAAGACGGGCGCACAAAAGCAGATTTGGGTGGCAGGCGGCATCGGTGTGACGCCCTTCCTCTCGTTCATACGGGACCTGGAAACTGACCTGCATCACGATGTGCATTTTTACTACACTGTCAGACATGCCGAAGAATCCATCTTCGTGGACGAGATCGAAGCTGTTGTAAAAAAGCATCCAAAGCTGAAATCACATATCCGCTTTTCTGCGGTACACGGCTCCCTGAGTGTGGATGAGATCATCAAAGATGCGGGCGGGGATATCCGCGATCACGATGTTTATATGTGCGGGCCATTGCCGATGGTGCAGGCCTTTGAAAAGAAATTTCTCGAAACGGGTGTCCCACAGGGACAGATCCATTACGAGGAATTCAATTTCAGGTAGAATGACAAATAGGAAACATTGAGGAGAAATATTATGCAGATCACTTTTTCCAAACAGGAAGCTCGCGTACCCGTCACTGTTTTGCATCTTGCAGGCAATCTGGATGCTTCAAATTACACAGACGTGATCAAAGCCGCTCAGGATGTATTTGATGGCGGTGTTCGTAACCTTGTGATCGATCTGGCTGGGATTCCCTATGTGAGCAGCGCAGGGTTGATGTCACTGCATGCGGTGGCGTTGATCTTTGTTGGGCGAAACCTGCAGTCTGAACCTGCGAAGCGTCCTTCCTTCCGCGCGCTTGACCCAACCCGCGATCAAACAGCACGCCAGCATGTCAAGCTGCTTAGTCCACAGCCAGCAGTGGAACAGGTGCTGGATACGGTTGGCTTGAAACAGTTCTTTGAAGTTTTCACAGACCTTGAAAGTGCAGTGAAATCCTTTTAAGGGAGAGGCACAATGACGCGCAGAAAACGAACAGACCTTTTTAGACGCCGCCCGCTGTTTCCTTTTTTGAGAAAGCCTGCCGGTCAACTGGCGGTTGTGTTGTTGGTGGCGTTGATCGTATATTTGATTGCAGTCTCTGGTGTGGGGAATAATAAACTTGCCAGTGAGGTCAATGTGGACGAGGCTTTTCTCATGTATCAGGATGGCGCTTATGTTCTGGATGTGAGCTGGCCCGCAGAATGGGACGAGTATCACATCCCCGCTGCAACCTTGATCCCGCTCGACCAGTTGTATAACCGCCTGGGTGAAGTTCCCCGTGACCGTGATATTTTGATCGTGAGCCGTTCCAGTGTCAGCAGTCAACAGGCGCGCGATCTGTTGCTCTCGGCAGGTTTGAATGTGACCAGTATGTCTGGCAGCTTGAACGAATGGTACATCAAAGGATATCCCATTGAAGGTGCGCCGCCGCAATAGGTGATCTTCATCAATAACCGCGCCCGTGAAATTGATTTTTCTCGGGTGTTTTTGTTTTAAAAGACCACAGGTGTAATCCGACTCGTTTGCTCGTGGTACAGGAATTTTGTAAGACATTAATTACTCCTTGCATCGTTAACGAATATTGAAATAATTTTCTGGAGAGAACATGTCTAAAAAGAAGAATGTCAAAAAAGGGAAACCCCGTAATAGTTCGTCATCGTTTTTTCGTAATCCCATCTTTCAGGTGGGTGCGATTTTGGTGGTGGCGCTGATCGTATATTTGATCGCAACCACTCGCGGAGGCAGTGCCGCTGCAAGTGAAGTCACTGTGGACCAGGCGTATGAGATGTACCAAAGCGGCACGTTCACACTGGATGTGCGTACGCAGGAAGAGTGGGACGAATACCACGCTCCCAACACCACATTAATTCCATTGGATGAATTGGAAGCCCGCATCAGCGAATTACCAAAGGATCAGGAAATTTTGGTGATCTGCCGCTCAGGGAATCGCAGCCAGCAGGGACGTGATATTTTGCTTGCGGCTGGTTTCAATGCCACCAGCATGACGGGCGGGTTGAAGGAATGGAGTGCCAAAGGCTATCCGTTGGAAGGTACTCGGCCTTAATAAAATTTAATTGCAGGCGAAAGGCTTCAGAAATATTTCTGAAGCCTTTTTTTATTAATTGCATATCATTTTTACTGGTTATAATCTTCCCGTGCAAACAACATCTTCCCGTACTTTATCCCGTTCATGGATCGTGACCGTGGCAGTTGTCGTGTTGTTGCTGGTTGTGTCCAGCATGCTGCCTGTGTCTGTATTCACCTGGTTGTGGGACAGGCTCAATGTCTTCGCAACGGTCTTTCTTGGAATATTTGTCGAGGCGGTTCCCTATCTTCTTTTGGGAACGCTTGCTTCTGGTCTGGTGGAAATATTTTTAGACCGCGACCAGATGAGCAAATGGGTCTCGCATCGTCCAGTGGCTGCTGCCGTGGGCGGCGCGTTCATGGGGATGATCTTCCCCGTTTGTGAATGCGGAGTAGTTCCGCTTACACGCAGGCTTTTTCATAAAGGCATGCCGCTTTCCGCTGGCATCGCTTTTCTTTTGGCGGCACCGGTATTGAATCCCATTGTGGTGTTAAGCACGGCGGCGGCATTCGGCTGGGGACAAATGCTCTTTTGGCGCATGGCTGTCAGCCTGGTGATCGCTGTGGTGGTGGGGCTTGTCTTCTCGGTCGAGAAGGATGCGGCGAATGTTCTTCGTCCCGTAATGACAATGGAGCATGAACATCAGCATGATCTGCCAAAAACATTTGCAGAAAAAATCCGCGCCGCTCTCCTGATCGCCGCGGATGAATTTTTTGAAATGGGGCGTTATCTCATCATCGGGGCGGCGCTCGCGGCGGGACTGCAAACATTTGTGGCGCAATCGGTCTTGCTTTCCATCAGCAGCGGCCCCGTCCTCCCTGTGCTGGTGATGCTCGGCCTTGCGGTTCTGCTCTCGATCTGCTCCACCGTGGATGCGTTTGTGGCGCTCGGTTTTATCGGCACATTCAGCTTTGGCTCGGTTCTATCTTTCCTTGTCTTTGGCCCCATGGTGGATATCAAAAGTATCATCATGTATTCGCAGGTCTTCCGCAAGCGTGCAGTTTCGTATCTTGTTATCATCCCATTTTTGATGAGCCTGCTTGCGGGCATCCTCTTTAATTTTGTACGGCCATAGGTTTCATATGCCACACAGACTGTACCGTTCCGTTCAAGCCCTGTTATTGCTTGCGCTTTGTATTTTTTTTGCAGGCAAGCTTTCCAGCGGACAACTTACCTATTACATCAACGCGCGCTTTATCCCGCTGACGATCTTCGGGGTCGTCCTGCTCGCGATCCTTGCGCAAACTTTATTTTCTGAGAACCGCCGTTCGCGCAGGCAGGAAGATGCAGGTGATGATGTTCACGTTCACGAACATAAACCCGCCGCCGCAAATTTATGGTTCATGGTCGTGCCGCTTGCCATTGGCTTGTTGATTCCCGCGCGCCCATTGGATTCATCTGCGTTCTCGACCAAAGGGTTCAATACCACGGGGCCGCTGGTGAGTTCTGATTCAACAGCACAGCTTTTTGAAACCGCGTCAGAAGATCGCAATGTGTTGGATTGGATAAAAATATTTAATTATGAAACCGATGTCTCCGCCTATATAGGGCGGCAGGCTTCGGTAACTGGGTTTGTCTATCGTGATGACAAACTCGCTGAAAATCAGTTTTATCTCAGCAGGTTTGTCGTCTCCTGCTGTGCGGCAGATGGCTTCGCCATTGCGATGATCGTTGAATCTTCGCAGGCGCAAACGCTTGAACAGGATTCGTGGGTGCTGGTCAAAGGCCCCATTTCTTCCATTGTTATCAATGAGCGCAATGCCCCTGTCATTCAAGCCGAGTCCATTCAAGCCATACCTGTCCCCGAACAGCCGTATCTCTTCCCATGAAAAATCTTTCTCCGCTTGATAAAGCCGCCGCGGCAGTCATGCTCGTTGTGGCGGGCCTGATCGTGGTCGTGATTTTGTTTGCAGGGCAGGCAGGTGTTCGGGTAACAGCGAGCAACTTCGAGGGCGGTTTGATCGGCCCGCTTCAAATCATCACGCTGACTTTTTCCGAACCTGTCGATCCTGCGATGGCTGAATCTTTATTGGATATCCAACCCAGCATGGAAGGGACGTTTCTTTGGGTGGATTCGCGCACGCTGCAATTCGCTTCTGCTCTGCCCTTTGAGCTGGGTACCGTTTACGAACTGACTCTTCGCTCGGGCATTCTCTCGCAAGATCAACATGAATTGAAGCACGATATAAGTTGGGATTTTCAAGTACGCCCGCCGTTGGTGGCGTATCTCAATACACAGAATCAACAAAGCAGCATTTGGGTGACAGACCTGTCTGCCGCCAAATCACGCCCGTTGACCGATGAGTCGGTTAAGGTGATCGGTTTTGATTCTTCGCGGGATGGCGAATTCATTATTTTTTATTCCACCAACACACAGGGCGGCATTGACCTGTGGCGTGTGAACCGTGCAGGAAATGACATGGCGGTTCTCATGGATTGCGGCAGAGATCGCTGTACCGCGCCCGCCATTTCACCAGACGGTTTGCGCGTGGCGTATTCACGAGAGCTCGCTGGCCCCGGCCCAGATCTGCCATACGGCTCTCCGCGTGTCTGGGTTCTCGATCTGCAAAGCGGACAAAATGCTCCCGTGTATGAAGATCAGCAGGTGTTGGGGTACAACCCAACCTGGTCGCCATCGGGAACACAACTGGCTTCTTATGATGGGCTCGCCGACCAGATCCGTTTGCTGGATATGGAAAGCGGATCACAATATATTTTTCCATCCAACACCGGCGGCCCAATGACGTGGTCACCGGATGGTACAAAATTTTTATTCACTGAAGCCGACCAAAGTGAAGCGGGCGTGCGCACACTCGTACGCATGGCTGATCTGGCTTTGAATGATTCTTATATCTTGATCGGCTCCGAAGATGACATGGATTATGGCTATCATTCCATGATCTGGTCTCCAGTGGATGCTTCGGCAGTGTTACTGGGCATGCGGGCTGGCGGTGATGACCCATCGCAAGTATTCTGGCTCTTCAACCCTGGCCTCTTGGACGGCGTTATCATCGCAGACCAGCCTGATTATGCCTATAACTCCCCGCACTGGGATGTGTGGGGAGACTCGTTGGTATTTCAACAATTTAAACTCAAAGGCTCCTATAAACCTGAGATCGGTGTGTGGAGTTCAGGTATGTCTGAATCACGTGTGATCGCCGAAGGTCTGATGCCTTACTGGTTACCGTAACGCATCGTTTTACAAAAACCGTTATGTGGAATTGAATATGAAAATAAATAAAGCCATCTCTTTAGCCGTGCTTGCTTTTCTGCTGCTCTTTACACAGGCCCGTCCTGTTTCCGCGCACCCTGCGGATGTGTACGCCCATTCCATTTATGTCACGTTTACGCAGGATGCCCTCGCGATCAAATGGGAGATCAAGCCCGGGCCGATGCTCGTTTCGTACCTGTGGTTCGAAGCAGATGCCGATAAAAATGATGTGGTTAGCGAAGAGGAAGTGCAGGTCTGGGTGAAATCGCGCGCCTCGAAATTGACCGCCTATCTGAACAACAACACCCTGCCATTGACCCTGGACAAAGTGGATTTCCCATCCACGCGGGATGCGTTTCAGGCAGGCAGTGAGTTGATCACCTTTTACTTGTCCGCTCCGTGGCCGCAGGGATTGGATGAGGAGTTCAATGTCACTCTGCGCAATGGGCTTGAAGAACAGAAGTCTCTCAATTGGTATTACCTCGCTTCAGAAGATGGAATTCAATTTCAGGCGCCGCAGCAAAAAAATAATAATATAACCGTGGAAGTTTTCCCGTCTACGGCACAGACGGCGGAAGGCACCAAACTGCTGAGCACATGGGATAGCAGTATGCCGTCACTTTCTTCGTGGCAGGGTGGTTCCTCACAGCCAACAGTTGAATCCACGCCGCAGCCTGCGCCAGAAAATACTCCACAGGAAGTTCTGTTGAATCTCGTGCGCGAGAATGACACTTCTCTCACGTTTTATCTATTTGCACTTGGAATCTCGCTCGTGTTGGGAGCCCTGCACGCACTGACTCCGGGACACGGTAAAACGGTGGTGGCCGCTTATCTCGTCGGTTCACGCGGGACGACGTGGCATGCGGTTGTTCTCGGAACAGTCGTCACGCTGACGCATACCGGCTCGGTCTTTTTGCTTGGCATTATTACACTGGCGGCTTCGCAATATATTTTGCCGACCAGCATCATTCCCCTGCTGGAAATTCTTTCGGGTCTGCTGATCGTTGGCCTGGGACTTTATTTATTGTGGCAGAGATTTTTATACTGGCGCAAAACCAGAATCCCCGCGCCCGCCCAAGTTGAGAGTCCTCGAAAATATTCACTAACTCCTGCTTCTTCAGGCAGGAAAATATCGGGCGCTGTAAAAATTGAGAAACCTTCCGCAGACATGCATCACCACGGAGATGGCAACCTGCATTCGCACGCAGTACCCGAAGCCATCACCTGGCGTTCGTTGATCGCGCTCGGTGTCAGCGGTGGACTTGTCCCCTGCCCGGATGCGATTGCGATCCTTTTGGTTGCGGTTGCGATCAATCGTATTTTTCTTGGGCTGGCGTTGATCGTGTTTTTCAGCCTCGGGCTGGCTGTGGTCTTGATCGTCATCGGCTTGTTGATGGTCAACAGCCGCCGCCTGTTTGACCGCGTGACTTTTCTCGATAAGTTGGCACCTGTCATGCCGATCGTCAGTGCCGTTGTGGTGCTGGCTCTCGGCTTCGCGTTGACCTGGGGAGCGTTTGCGCGGGCGCAGGAAAATTTTAATTGGGGCGGGGCAGGCTCACGGTCCATGGATGAAGCGCAGGTGATCTATCTGTTGGAGGATGAGGATAACGTCAAACAGTTGTTGATCACCAACATCAAAGAGAATGATCCTGTTGCGTTGAATGAAGCGTCAAATAGTGTTGTCGATTTTTCGTTGTCTCCCGATGAATCGCGTGTGGCGTATGTGGTGCAAACTGCGGATATGGAAAATAAGATATGGCTCGTGAATCTTGACGGAACGCAAAATAAAAAAATATCCGAATGTGAAAACGCGATCTGCTCGGGGTTGGTCTGGTCGCCAGATGGCAGCAGTGTGGCATATGAACATATCAGCCTGTCTGGTGATAATGCAACAGGGCTTCCAACTTTGTGGTGGGTCGATCTAAACACGGGCGTTGATAAACCTTTGTTTCAGGAATCGCAATTGCCCGGAGCGAACCCGCGCTGGTCGCCAGATGGAAAGTGGATCAGTTATGCCACTTCTGAAAGCGTGCGTTTGTATAATCTTGAAAATGGCGAAAGCCGCACGATCAATAGTTTGCTTGGCACGTCTGCGAATTGGTCTGCGGATGGCGAACGTGTTTTGTTTCGAGATGTCATCATTCAGGACAATCAATTCATCACGCAGCTTTTTATTTACGAATTATCTTCTGAAACCATCACGAACGTCAGCCCTGATATTGGTTTTGAAAATATTCTCGCGGCGTGGTCGCCAGATGGCGAGTGGGTCGCGGTGGTTCGGCGAGACCTGTCTGTGCCGCGCGGCGATCAGGTGTGGGTGATGCGTGCCGATGGCAGTGAAGCCCGCGCGGTGACCGATACGCCCGCCGTGCTGCATGGCAGTTTGAACTGGTCGCCTGATGGAAGCTATATACTGTATGACTTGTATGTGCTGGATTCATTTCCGCTTGAATCTGGTTTGCAGGTGGTGAATGTGGAGTCAGGCGAGATCACCGATCTTGAGATCAAAGGCTATAACCCAAAATGGATCTGGCCGTAGACTAATTTTTTTGTAGATTAAGCTGGAGAAGAAAAAAGAGAAGAGTCCTTGACTTTTCTCTTTTTTGCTTATATACTTATTGAAAATGATTTTCAATAAGGAAAAGAGTGAAAATGTCCGCTGAAGTGTGGCTTACCCAATTACACGAGAATGGTTATCGCGTTACCAAGGCTCGCGGTGCGGTGGTCGAAACCGTAGCGAAGTCGAACCGTGCGCTCACCCCCGTTGAGGTCTATGATATGGCGCGTAAAAAATATCGCGCGCTCGGCCTCGTCACTGTTTATCGCACATTGGAAAAACTCGAAGAGCTTCACCTCATTCAACGCGTGCATCAGCCAATGGGCTGCCAGGCGTTTGTTTCGGCGGGGCATGGTCATCAACATTTATTGCTTTGCAAAAACTGCGGGCAGGTGGCTTTCTTCGAGGGCGACGATCTCGACGCGCTGACAGAAACTGTTGCAAA
>JAVBXV010000401.1 GCA_030824405.1 Anaerolineales bacterium
GCAGTGTCTCGAAATGGCAGGCGGAGATCGTTGCGCCCATTGCAAAGATGACGGCGCTTGTGCTTGAACTGAATGCATTTCCCATCTCGCGCAATGTATTATCCTTTTTTCTTTCCCCGTTATTCTTTAAAGATAAAAATCCCAACCTGGTGATCCTGGTGGATGATTGGATGCGCTTTAGCTCAGAGCTTGAAAGTATGCGCACCAGCGGCGTTGGAAACTCGTCTGTGCAGGCGCGGCGTGATACGGGTTCGATCTTGTCTAAACTGCCGAAGAATAAATGAATATTTATTTTGCATGTTCCATCACAGGCGGACGTGAACTCGAAGTTGTTTATCAGGAGATGGTTGCCGCACTGATCGCGGATGGACACGAAATCCCCACATCACATCTTGTTGAATCTGAAGTGTTGGATAGAGAACGAGTCCTTTCGCCTCGGGATGTATATCTGCGTGATGTGAAATGGATCGATGATTGTGACGTGTTGATCGCGGAAGTGAGTGTGCCTTCTCATGGTGTTGGCTATGAAATTGGATATGCCTTGCAGGTGGGGAAGCCCGTGCTGTGTATTCATCAGCAGGAAAAACGTGTTTCAAAAATGATCACTGGAAACCCGCATCCACTATTAAATGTGGAGAGTTACTCCAGCGTGCAGGAGGCCCTCCAGAAAATGAACGGCTTCATGTCCAGTGTTTTATAGATTGTGAAATTTATCACGTGTTATCTGTGACATTTGACGATGGCAGAAATCGCCCCCATCAACTAAGATAGCAGTGGAGACGGAACTGAAGAAACTCCTCCAATATTGCTCCTCCATCTCCTCCTTTGGCGAAAGCCGCCGCTGAGTGAAAACCCAGCGGCGGCATCGTTTTAATAACTAATAAAAAGAGACGGTCACAGAAAAGTGACCGTCTCTTTTTATTATGAACCTTTGATCTCAGGCTTTGGCAACTGCGGAATGATCCAGTTGATCAGCGCCTGTGGGGAACGGGTCTGCATGTAGATGGTACCGGGGCCGGTCAACTCAACAACCAGACCTTCGCCGCTGAATAATGTGGATTTGATTCCACCGACTGTTTTGGGCTGTACGCTCATGGTGGCGTCAAAGGCAACGAGGTGAGAAGTGTCCACAACGTATTTTTCGCCTGCGGCCATGGTGCGTTCAAAGATGGCGCCATAAGAGGAGACCAGCAACTTGCCGTTACCGGAGGCTTCCAGCATGGCAATGCCTTCGGCGGCCATGAATGCTTTTACGCTGACCTTGGCGGTTAATTCCACGCCGTTTTCAGAAGCCACGTACGAGCCTGCCTGGATCATCAAATTCTGACCCTTCATTTCGATCAACATCATGTCGCCGGGCAATTCAGGAGCGAGGGTGATCTCTCCGCCCTGTGCAGGTGCAACGAAAAAGTTTTGGAAGAAGGACTCGCCGCCCAGCATGGCGCGCCCGAGTGACTTGAGGATGCCGCCTTCGGCCTTGGTTTCAATATTGACCCCGCCGCTCATGCTGACCATCGCACCTGCTTCTGCGCGAATGCGTTCGTTTGGGTCCAACTTAGCCACGGCTAATGAATACGAAGGGCGGTGCATAATTTCAATGTTCATGTGTTTCTCCTTGAGGATGGATGATAGGGGACTAGTTTAGTCTGCTTATTCTTTTTAATCAATTAAGAAATTCTTACAAATCTCTAATCATCCCTGCCTTGACGGAAGATTAACTCAGGCATAAAGTTAAGCGCGCTTAACTAAAAAGAAGGATTAACTATGACCAAATTGGTACAGATTACCCAGCCCCTGCGCGAATGGATGGATGTGTTCATGCATCGCTCCATGCGTGGATGGGCACAGTTTGCCAAGTCTACAGGGCTTTCGATGCCTCAACTCAGCATTCTGATGCAGCTGCATTACAAAGGCGCCTGCGGACTCTCCGAGATCAGCGAGCGTTTCGATGTCAGTGCGGCGGCGGCCAGTCAACTGGCAGATAAGCTCGTACAGAGCGGCCACATTGAGCGCACTGAAGACCCCAATGACCGTCGTGCCAAGTTGTTACGGCTTTCTCCAAGCGGGGAAGAACTTGTCAACGATGGCGTTGAAGAACGGTATCGCTGGATGGAAGACCTGTCCACTGGGTTGAGCGCCGACGATCGCGCAAAGGTGTTGGAAGCATTGACCATTCTTACACGTGCGGCTCAACAACTGAACGACAAAAAATAATGTTCAAAAGTCCCGATACATATTTCCATATTTTCTCCACAATGGTTTGGTATCGTCAGTTTAATATTAAATAAGGAGTTTCCCTTGCAAGCATCCATATCCCAACCCAAAACACGTGCCCGCCGCGAAAGATCATCTTTCAAAGGCATTGGCCGCGCAATCAAGTATCTGACAAAGTATGGCCGTCAGGCAGCTTTACCGTATGTCTTCCTCGTCATCGCCACGCTTTCGCAGCTGGCTGTGCCGCACATGATCCGCAATGTGATCGATGCGGTCACCAGCGGCTTTCTCGCGGACCAGGTCCTGCAGGCGCTGGATAAGATCCCCGCATCATTCATGAGCATGGCACTGCCGAAGATCCTCAATGCCCTGAGCTATGACTCTGCCACAACGCTGGACCAACTCAAAGTTACGTTGGAAGCGGATTTAAATAATGCGCCGCGTGCCTTGGTCACAGCACTTGTCGCCATTGTCGTCTTCGCACTTCTGCGCGGAATATTCTCCTTCTTGCAGGCATTCTGGGCAGAGAAAAATTCGCAGTCGGTTGCGTATGATCTGCGTAACGATCTGTATGCCAAAATTCAGGGATTATCTTTTGCGTATCACGATAAGAATCAAACGGGCCAGTTGATGATCCGCGCAACGGATGATGTGGAAAAGGTGCGTTTGTTTATCGGGCAGGGATTGTTGCAGCTTGTGGGCGCAGTGATCTTGCTGACAGGCACGGTCATGATCCTGTTCTGGTCGAACGCTTCCCTTGCGTGGACTGCCATGCCGATCCTGCCGATCGCGATCGTTCTGTTTGGTGTGTTCGCCAGCATCAGCCAGCCGTTGTTCACAAAGGTGCAGCAAAAACTTTCAACATTGAATACGGTCTTGCAGGAAAATCTCGCAGGCGTCAAAGTGATCAAGGCGTTCACGCGTGAAAAGGAACAGCAGGCCAAATTCCGCAACGCCGCAGATGACACGATGAATCAATCCATTGCGGTTTCTCGTTTGTTTACATTTCTATTTCCGCTGGTCTTTTTAATTGCGAACCTCGGACAGGCCGCAATCCTTTATGTGGGCGGCAAGCAAATTATCGTGGGCACATTGACCATCGGTGCGTGGCAGGAATTTTCCCTGTACCTGATGTATCTGTTTTTTCCGATCATGATGTTCGGTATGATCGTCACGCAAATGGGACAGGCCTCCGCGTCTGCTGACCGCATCTTTGAAATTCTCGATGCCAAGAGTGACATCGTGGATAAACCCAATGCGCCCAGACTCCCCGCAGTAAATGGTGACGTGAAATTTGAGAATGTCACTTTCCGTTATGTGGGCGGCGGTGACCCAGTGTTGAAAAATGTTACCTTCGAAGCGAAGCCTGGCGAAACGATCGCGCTGCTCGGCGCAACAGGCTCGGGCAAGACCAGCATCATCAACTTGCTGCCACGCTTCTATGATCCAACCGATGGCCGCATCACCATTGATGGTCACGACCTGCGTGATGTCACCATCGATTCACTTCGCTCACAAATTGGCATTGTGCTTCAGGAAACAACTTTGTTCAGCGGCACCATTCGCGATAACATCGCCTTCGGCAAACCCGAAGCCACATTGGAAGAAGTTCAATCTGCGGCGAAATCTGCGGCGGCACATGATTTCATCATGTCTTTCCCCGATGGTTATGACACACACGTCGGCGAACGCGGCACCACTTTAAGCGGCGGACAAAAACAACGCGTGGCGATCGCGCGCGCACTTCTACTCAACCCGCGCATTCTTATTCTTGATGACTCAACCTCCAGTGTCGATGTCACCACCGAGTCGCATATTCAGGAAGCGCTTGAAACTCTTATGAAAGGCCGCACATCCTTCGTCATCGCACAGCGCATCAGCACTGTGATGAACGCCGATAAAATTCTTGTGCTGGAAAAAGGTGAAGTTGTGGCACAAGGTAAACACGCTCAACTCATGGAAGAAGAACCGATCTATGCTGAAATTTACAATTCACAAATCCTCGCACACCAAAACGATGCAGTAGTGGAGGTGGCATCATGATGCACGGCCGCAACATGCTCAATCAAGAAACAATGAAGCCGCGCAACTTGAACGAAACGCTCGGCCGCCTCGGAATGTATTTTGGCCGCTTCTGGTACATGATCGTCCTCGCGGTTTTCTTCGTCGTCGTCTCCACGTGGACTCAAGTGACATCCCCTGAATTAATGGGACAAGCCACAGATTGTTTCCTCGTGCCTGCTGGAAGCAGTGCCTTCGCTCAACTCGCGCCGCCAACTGATTCTGCCCAGGAGACAGTTTCCTCCTGCTGGCTTGGGACGACCGAAGACCCATCCACATTGTCCTATTCACGCCAGATCATTTACAAAGCCTATCATCTCGGCGGATACACAACCCCTGATCTCGCAACCGCAACCAATGACGAGCGCATCACTGGCATGTTCCGCTTGATCTTGATCGTCATCGCCTTGTATGTGGTTGGTGCAATTCTGACAGGTACAACTTTCTTCACCATGGCGTGGACGGGGCAGCACGTGCTGCGTGTTCTGCGCGTGGAAGTGTTCGAGAAACTTCATCAGCTTTCGATGAGCTATTACGCCGACCACGAAGCTGGCGACCTGATGAGCCGCATCACCAACGATACCTCCGCCATTGAACAGGCATTTTCGTTCGCGCTCGTCAACGTGTTCAGCGGTATTCTTTTATTGGTCTGGGTGGCTTACAACATGCTCACCGCCAGCCTGCCGTTCGCTTTACTTTCACTGGCAGTCTCGCCGTTGATGTTCATCGCCACGGTTTGGTTCTCAGGACAGGCGCGTAAAGCCTTCCGCAAGAGCCGCGAAGAGATCGGCAATGTCAACGCTGAATTGCAGGAAACCATTTCATCCGTTCGCGAAGTGCAGGCTTTCAACCGCGCCGATGAAAACATCGAACAGTTCAAGGGTGTCAATGCCGCCAATCGTGACGCAAATGTGCGCGCCGTGGCATATACTTCCGCGCTCGCACCAACACTCGAAGCCTTGTCTTATATCGGCCTTGCCATCGTCACTGGTGTGGGCGGCTGGTACTTGTTGACAGGTGATACGCTGTTCGGTGCAACCGTTACACTCGGCTTGGTGATTACCTTCCTCGCTTATGTGCAGCGTTTCAACCAGCCCATTCAACAGATCGCCGTGCTGTGGACCAATATCCAAAACGCCATCGCAGGCGCAGAACGTATCTTCACCATTCTTGATGAAAAACCCGCCGTGGTCGATAAGCCCGCAGCCAAAGCAATGACCGAGATCAAAGGCAAGGTTGAATTCAACGAAGTCTCACATGAATATGAAGACGGCGTACCCGTTTTGAATAAAGTCTCTTTCACCGCTGAACCTGGGCAAACCATCGCTATTGTTGGGCCAACAGGTGCGGGCAAGACCACCATCATCAACTTACTGCCGCGCTTCTACGATGTAACGCACGGCTCTGTGAAAATTGACGGTGTGGATGTGCGCGATGTCACCGCCGAATCGATCCGCAAGCAGGTTGGTATTGTGCTTCAGGACACCTTCCTCTTCAGCGCCTCGGTCATGGATAACATCCGCTTCGGCAAACCCGATGCCACCGATGAAGAAGTCTACGCCGCGGCTAAACTTGCCAACGCTGATTCGTTCATTGAACGTCTGCCCGAAAAATACGAAACCGTTTTGGGGGAACGCGGCTCGGGTCTTTCCCAGGGACAGCGCCAGTTACTGTCCATTGCGCGTGCCGCTCTCGCAGACCCGCGTGTGCTCATTTTGGATGAAGCAACTTCCAGCGTAGACACGCGAACCGAACGTCTCATCCAAAAGGCGTTTGATGCACTGCTTAGGAGCCGCACATCCTTTGTCATCGCGCACCGTTTATCCACCATCCGCAATGCAGATATGATCCTCGTTTTGAAAGCGGGTGAGATCATCGAGCGCGGCAAACATGATGACTTGCTCGCGAAGAAAGGTTTCTATTACGACCTGTATATGAGCCAGTTCAAAAAACAGGAAGAGACCGAAGTAGCAACAGCATAAATTTGCAGGGGCGAGGCAACTCGCCCCTGCTTTGTTTTTGTGGTTAAATTGAACTCAGGAGAATGTCCCATGTCCACACCTGAGTTCGAAACTTTTCTCAAGCAATACCCCACTTTTGCAAAAACAGAATCAATTGATAAACTGCGCGCCAGTGATTATTCACGCCTCGACGCGGGTGAGCATATTTATTTCGATTACACGGGTGGCGGCATTTACGCCGAGTCGCAGATCCAGAAACACCAAAAACTTTTAAGAGAAAATGTTTTTGGAAACCCGCATTCCTCCAACCCAACTTCACTCGCGGCCACTCATCTTGTGGAAAGCGCGCGCGAATATATTTTAAAATTCTTCAACGCCGACCCCGATGAATACCTCGCCATCTTCACGTCCAACGCCAGCGGCGCGCTTAAACTGATCGGCGAGTCGTATCCATTTTCAAATGGACGCTATTTATTAACTTTCGACAATCACAACTCCGTCAATGGGATTCGCGAATTTGCACACGTGCGCGGCGCGGAGGTGACCTACATCCCCGTCATGCTGCCCGAAATGCGCGTGGACGCTTCGCAGCTTAACCTTGAGTTGGCCAGGCCTTCGAAAAGCGGACACAACCTTTTTGCATTCCCCGCGCAATCCAACTTTTCCTCGGTCAAACATCCGCTGGAGTGGATCGAGCAAGCCCACACCCACGGCTGGGATGTGCTGCTCGATGCGGCCGCATTCGTCCCCACCAACAAACTTGATCTGAGCAAAGTGAAACCTGATTTTGTTCCGATCTCATTCTATAAAATTTTTGGCTATCCCACTGGGTTGGGTGCGTTGATCGCGCGCAAATCTGCATTGGCAAAGTTACATCGTCCCTGGTTTGCAGGCGGGACGATCACCGTTGCATCTGTGCAGGGTGATAAATATTATCTCGCCGATGGCGCCGCTGCTTTTGAAGATGGCACACTCGATTATTTAAATATCCCCGCCATCGAGATCGGCCTCAGGCATATTGAGTCGATCGGCTACGATGTCATCAATGAACGGGTCAAAACATTGACAGGCTGGCTGTTGGATAATTTGACCAAAATGAAACACAGCACAGGCGTGCCGCTGGTGCGTTTGTTCGGCCCTGCCACTACTGAAGACCGTGGCGGCGCGGTGACAGTTAATTTTTACGATAAAAATGACCGCGCCTTCGACCATCGATTTATCGAAAGTGAAGCCAACAAAGTTAACATCTCGTTACGCACAGGCTGTTTCTGCAACCCTGGCGCGGGTGAGGTAGCCCTCGGCATCTCCCGCGTGGAGTTGGATGTCTGCTTTACATCTCCAGATCATAAAGACAAAATGACCATCGACGATTTTCGCTTGTGCATCGATGGCAAATCATCAGGAGCCGTGCGCATTTCCGTGGGCACGGTCACGAACTTCAACGATGTGCAGGCGTTTCTCATGTTTGCGAGAGGGTTACTTTCATAACTGTGTCATGTGTCATCCTGAGGGAGCGCTCTTCGCGACCGAAGGATCTCTACCATGTTGAGTGAAATTCCATGCCATGCAAGAGGTCCTTCGCTGTCGCTCAGGACGACACAATAGAGAGGGTCTATGAAACATTATTATGTTTACATCATGACTAATAACTCTAGAACACTTTACACAGGTGTTACCAATAATCTGGAACGGCGTGTGTACGAACACAAGAATAAACTCGTTGCTGGGTTTGCAAGTAAGTACAACATTACAATGTTGGTTCATTACGAAGAAACGAACGATGTTCAGGAAGCTTTGGTTCGCGAAAAGCAAATCAAGGGCTGGTTGCGTTCAAAGAAGGTCACATTGATCGAAGCGGAAAATCCAGAATGGAAAGACCTGAGTTTGGATTGGTACTTTTAGCAAGTTCACATAACCGTGTCATGTGTCATCCTGAAGGAGCGTTCTTCGTGACCGAAGATCTCTACCATGTTGAGTGAGATTCCATACCATGCGAGAGGTCCTTCGCTATCGCTCAGGACGACACTAATATCTTTGAGAGAGAGTAAACAATCATGAATGGTCAAGTTCGTTCCAATATCAAACCCGGTATTACTGTTTTGATCGTCTTGAAGCAGGATCAACGCACGGGCAAGCTCACCAAAGGCGTGGTGAAGGATATTCTCACCAGTTCGCCGAATCATCCGCATGGCATCAAAGTCCGCTTGGTGGATGGGCAGGTGGGACGGGTGAAGGAGATTTTGGGCGTAGATTCTGCCAGTTAGCGGCTGGCAGGCTGGGGCGGGGAGAGAAGTGGGGTACTTCATCCATCAGAGTTTTGTAAGAAATTATACAATCCCCTTGACTTTGCCTATTTAAGTAGGTAATATTGCAATTAGCACTCGACAGTCTTGAGTGCTAATTGCGCGCTTATTCAAAATTCAAAATCCTTACAGGAGACAAAAAATGGCAAAACTCTCATTTAAGCCCTTGGGCGGTCGCGTGTTGATCGAGCCCATCGAACAGGAAGAAGTAACAGCTGGTGGTATCGTTCTTCCAGAAACCGCAAAGGAAAAACCCCAACAAGGCAAAATCTTGGCTGCAGGTCCTGGTGACCGCAACGATAAGGGCGAACGCATCGCCATGGATGTAAAGGTTGGCGACGTCATCCTTTTCGCCAAATATTCCGGCACTGAAGTGAAGATCGAGGGCAAGAAATTGCTCATCATGCGTGAGAGCGATCTGCTCGGTATCGTTGGTTAATCATTTCGCCGCTGGCGTTATTGTGACGCCTAAAGCATATAAAACAAAGGAAGTGAATTATGGCTGCTAAACAAATTGTATTTTCAGAAGAAGCCCGCCGCAAGCTTAAGAACGGCATGACTGTTGTTGCGAACGCTGTTTCCGCAACTCTTGGCCCCAAGGGCCGCAACGTGGCGATCGACCGCAAGTTCGGTTCCCCCACCATCACTCACGACGGTGTTTCCGTTGCGAAGGAAATTGAACTCGAAGATCCTTTCGAGAATATGGGCGCCCAGCTCCTCAAGGAAGCTGCCCAGAAGACCAATGACATCGCTGGTGATGGTACAACCACCTCCACCGTTTTGGCTTATGCCATCGTAACCGAAGGTCTCAAGGCTCTCGAAGCTGGTTACAACCCAATGCTCCTCAAGAAGGGCATTGAGCTCGCCACCGAAACCATCGTGACCGAACTCAAGAAGAATTCCGTCAAGATCGACACCCGCGAAGAGATCGCTTCTGTAGCGACCAACTCTGCCGCAGATGTTGAGATCGGCGAATTGATCGCAGACGTGATGGACAAAGTCGGCAAAGACGGCGTGATCACCGTTGAAGAATCCAAGACCATGCAGTTCGAAACCGAATTCGTCGAAGGTATGCAGTTCGACCGTGGTTATCTCTCCCCCTACTTCATCACCAACGGCGACCAGATGGAAGCCCAGATCAGCGACGCCTATGTCTTGATCTATGACAAAAAAATCTCCGCTGCACAGGACATCGTTCCTTTGCTCGAAAAACTCGTTCAGCTCGGCAAGCGCGAACTCGTCATCATCGCTGAAGATGTAGACGGCGAAGCTCTCGCTACTTTGATCTTGAACAAGATCCGCGGCATGCTCAACGTGCTCGCCATCAAGGCCCCTGGCTTTGGTGATCGCCGCAAGGCCATGCTTCAGGATATCGCCTCCCTCACCGGTGGACAGGTTATCTCTGAAGAGACTGGCCGCAAGCTCGAATCCGCCACTGTTGCCGACCTCGGCCGCGCCGAGAAGGTTGTCTCTGACAAAGAGAACACCACCGTCATTGGCGGCAAGGGCAAGAAGAGCGAAATTGAAGGCCGCATTAAAGAAATTCGTATCGAGATGGACAAGAGCACCAGCGATTACGACAAGGAAAAACTTCAGGAACGTCTCGCCAAGCTTAGCGGTGGTGTTGCCATCATCCGCGTAGGCGCCGCGACCGAAACTGAAATGAAGGAAAAGAAGCACCGCGTGGAAGATGCCCTCTCTGCCGCTCGCGCCGCAGTTGAAGAAGGTATCGTCCCTGGTGGTGAGATCTCCCTCATCAACGCCGCCAACAAACTCGACAAACTCGCCAAGGCTCACGCCGATGACGAGAACGAAGAGATCAAGGTCGGCATCAACATCGTCAAGAAGGCACTCGAAGCCCCGATCCGCAAGTTGGCTTCCAATGCTGGTCAGGATGGTTCTGTCATTATTGACACCGTCCGCCGTACCGCCGCTGAGAAGAAGAACCCGAACATCGGCTTCAACGTGCTCACTGGCGAATACACCGACATGATCAAAGCGGGCGTCATTGACCCCGTCAAGGTTGTGCGTGGCGCTCTCGAAAACGCCGCTTCCATCGCCGCGATGATTCTCACAACCGATGTGTTGATCACCGACGTACCTGCGAAGGAAAACGCTCCTGCCATGCCTCCAGGCGGCATGGGCGGCATGGACTACTAGTCCGAACCGTCAACAAATTTGTAGGGACACGGCATGCCGTGTCCCTACTTTTTTAATTTATGGTTTACCCGCTCACGGGTATAATTCTACGAATGTCTTCCAAACCCCGTCTTTTGACTCAATTGATTCTAGTGCTTATCTGGGGATTAAGTGCCTGCGCCTCCTTCGGGACCGTGAACACGCCCACTCCCGAATTGCCTACGTCTACGCCTGTGCCTCCTTCTGCCACTCCACCACCTTCGGTGGCCACTGTCAACGGGGAGTACATTACTGTTGCTGAATTTCAAGCCGAACTCGCGCGCTACAAAGCCGCGCAGATCTCGCTGGGAATCACCGTCACCGATGAAGATGCCAATAAAATTGTGCTCGAGGATATGATCGCGCAATTCCTTTTGTCACAGGCTGCCAGAGAAGCGAATTTCACTTTGACAGAAGCTGACTTGCAGTTAAGGATCGACGCGCTGGTGAGTCAACTTGGCAGTGCAGATGCGTTGACACAGTGGCAATCTGCCCACGGCTATGACGATACATCCTTCCGTGTTGCGTTGAAGCGCTCCGCCGAATCTGCGTGGATGCGTGACAAAATCATTGCGGATGTGCCCACAGTTGTGGAGCAAATTCACCTGCGCCAGATTTTGACCTATAATGAGGAAGACGCAAATTACGCGCTCGAACAATTAAAAAACGGCTCTGATTTTAATGAATTGGCCGCTTTGTACGACCCGATCACACTGGGTGAGTTGGGCTGGGTGCCGCGAGGATATTTGCTGGACCCGAAAGCAGATGAAGCTGTGTTCGCTTTGCAGGCTGGCTCCTACAGCAATGTGATCGCAACCGATGCAGGCTTTCATATTTTTAAAGCATTGGAACGCGCTGACCATCCACTTTCTCCAGATGCGCTGTTGACCGTGCAAGAGAAGGCGTTACAGAATTGGATCGTTGAACAGCGAACAAAGAGCGAAATTGTATTAGCCCCTTAGTGTCTGGCACTACCGCCCGGCTTGTGGGATTTAAAATATTTTTGGAGTACCCAGATGAGTAAATTTGATTACAGCTACGACGATGAAATACCTGAGGCAAAGCCGCCAGCACGCCTTGAATTATGGGACATGCTCAGCATTTTAGTATTGTTGATCACGGTGTGTATCGGTGTGTACTTTGTGTTGATCTTTATGTTCCCAGGCTCGGCATTAAATCCACTGGACCCAAATGCCCCTGACCCCAATGCTCCGCCAACGGCAACGATCACCCCGATTCAGTTGCTGCCCACCTGGACGCCCACACTGCTCTCTGGAACAGAGACCCCAACACTTTTGCCGACACTGACGCTGGAGCCTTCGCCCACGCTGTTTTCGCTTGTGCCTCCAACCGCTACATTTACTGTCACCCCCACGCCCAAGCGTCCGTTCTCTGCGACGGTCACTTATATTGACAGCACCATTATTCACCCAGACCTTGCCTGTAACTGGCAGGGAGTTGGCGGTACTGTTGTAGATTCTAAAAACGCCGATATGGGCGGCATGGTCATTCGTATCGTTGGGGTGTATAACGGAAAATCCAAGAGCGAGCCCACGGTAAGTGGTGTTGCGCCTGCGTATGGAAAATCTGGTTATGAATTCTTCCTGGGCACGGTTCCGATTGCGTCGAAGGGACAGTTATATATTCAGATCCTCGATCAGGCTGGGCTGCCGCTTTCAGATAATATTTACATAGATACTTATAACGACTGTTCGAAAAATCTTGTCCTGGTGCGCTTCAAAAAGAATCCATAGTCATTTGGGAGTCTTTCCATGATGCAGAATACGAATGCCCTGCAAAGAATATTCCTTGTTCTGTTCGTTGTTTCCACGGTGGTTGTTTTGGTTCTGGCGATCAGCCTGAATAGACTGACAGCAATTGCGCACCCTTCGCTGACAGCTACCCCGTCCGTTGCCCCGAGTACGGAAGATCCAGAGTTTATCAATTCTATAGAACCTGCGCAGGCTGCAAACACCAGCGCGCTGATCGGTTCTCTGGTCGCTTCGGTAACTTCGCTGGTGGGTTTTCTGATGACCACGGTCATCACCTGGCGCAAGGAAAAACGCGAGTCCGCGCTTGCTGATGTGGAAAGAAGAAAGCTGGAAACCGAGTTGGAAAAAAGCAGGCTCGAATTGGAAAATATGAAAAAAGCCAGTTCGAAAAAGAAAACGAAGAAATAGAATTTACAAAAACACCCGCGAAATTATTTCGCGGGTGTTTTTTATAAGAGCAAAATAGGACGCTGGTTTATTGTTGTACGTTGCCAACCAGTCCCAACTCTGGCGCGATCTTGCGCATGGCGGTGATGACGTTGCCGACATGTTCCCACACGTCAACGCCAAGCACTTTTGCGGCATGTTCCATCTCGGTTCGGTCTGTGCCTGCGGCGAAGGCTTTGTCTTTCCATTTCTTTTTTACAGACGAGGCTTCCAGATCGTACAAGGATTTTGACGGGCGCACCAATGCAACGGCGGTGATCAACCCCGTCACTTCATCACAGGCGGCGATGGCTTTTCTGCGGATGGTGTCGCGCGGGATGTTCATGTGATCTGCGTGACTCAAAATATCCTGGATGATCTCTTCGCTCACACCGCGCTCGCGCAGGATCGCTGACCCTGCTTGTGGATGCTGTTCCAAAGTGGGGTGAATTTCCCAATCAAAATCGTGGAGCAGGCCGATCAGTCCCCAGGTTTCAATGTCTTCGCCGTATTTCTCGGCGTAGAAACGCATGGCGGCTTCCACCGAAAGCATGTGGCGGACGAGGCCTTCATTTTTTACAAATTCACGCACAATGGCTAACGCTTCTTCACGGTTCATGCAGTCTCCTTGAATCAATTTGAGTTTACAAAGATGGGTTCAGGCTCGCCAAGCACGGGCAGCGGATGTGTATATCTCACGTCCCAGATGGCTTGTGTGATGGCGAAGAGTTCACGGGCGTTCCAGTACAGGCGCGAGATCTTGCGGAAGTAGCGGTTGTCTGCCTCAACGCCCACAGAGTCAACACCGAATGAATTGCAGAGATACAAGGCGCGCGACATGTGGAATTGCTGCGTGACGAGAATGGCAGACTCTACCTGAAAAATTTCCTTTGCACGATAGCAGGTGTCGTAGGTGCGGCGGCCTGCGTAATCGAGCACAATGTCTGCATCGGGCACGCCAGATTGGAGCGCATACTGGCGCATGGCTTCGGGTTCGTTGTATTCGACAAAGCGATTATCGCCGCTCATGAGCAGTTTTTCCACTTTGCCTGTTTGATATAGTTTTACAGCAGTATCCACGCGGTCTCGCAGCACGGGGCCAGCAGAGCCGTCTCTCAGCAGGCCTGCGCCGAAGACGATAGCCACGCGTTCGGCTGGGACAGTGTCCACGGGGAAGGTGCGGGGGGCGGCGTAGAGCAGAAGAATGAATCGGGGTAGAAAAAGTATCAGTGTGGCGAGCAGGCCGAGGAGGAGTATGAGGCGCATGCTCGCTTTGAAGATCAAGGGCAGAGCGGTTTTGAGTCTTTTTTTCATCTGGGAAAATTCTAACTTAAAAAAATAAATGCGGATTAATGTTCAATCCGCATTTATTTCTGATGGTTATTTTTTTACACGTATTTTTCGCGCAACACGGATGAAAGATAATCCATGCTTGCGACTACGATCGCGATCGCGAACATTTGCGCGCTCGCGGCGCGGTAGTTCAAGAGGTTGATGTTTTGCTGCAACAGGAAGCCGATACCGCCGCCACCCACGAAACCAATGATGGTGGACATGCGCACGTTGATGTCCCAGCGATACATGGTGTAGGAAATGTACGGGGGGATGATCTGCGGAATGACTGCGTAGACGATGGTCTGCAAGCGATTTGCGCCCGTGGCTTGAATGGCTTCGAGCGGGCCAGCCATGATGCTTTCAACCTGCTCTGAATACAGTTTGGCGAGGCTGACGATGGTGTGCAAGCCAAGTGCCATGACGCCCGCGAAGGGGCCAATGCCCACGGCGATCACGAAGACGATGGCCATGACCAGCGCTTCGATGGAGCGCAAGCCATTCAGGAAGGTGCGCGTGACATAGTAGATCACCATGCCTGTGGGGAGTGTGTCTTTGGGTTTGGTGAAGAGCGCCAGCAGGAAGCCGAGCAATGCGCCTGTGATGACAGGCCCCCATAAGGTGTAGAGGAGATTGTTAACCAGATACAGGCTTCTTACCAATTGGCCGATCAAACCAATTGCGGTGGCGCCTGCCAGTGTGGAAAAAACAAGATTGAATATCTTTACGTTGGCAGTGGATAGTTTCTCTGTGCTGCGCTGACCGAGGCGGCCCATGAAACTACTTAAGGTTGCGCCCGCTGCAATACCACCCAGAGCGGGTGTGATAATGCTGACGATATCCCCAACCTGGAAGAGGAAGTTTCCGAGGAAGCCAAATGTTCCAAGGGCGGTGGTGCCAATCGCGCCCAGATTTGTTGACAGGCTTGCCAGTTGGAAAAGGCCAAAGAATGCAACCATGACCGTGAGCGCAAGGACAGCCAGGCGAGCTGTTTGCAAGCGGGAGGATGGTTTGGTAATCTCCTCCTGTGGCAATGCCCAGCGAAGCCCAAACGATACCAGAATCGGGATCACAATGATGGCGAATAAGTTGATGAGAATGTTGCCTGCGAACGGCGAACTTAAACTCTCGATCCAGCGGACAATGACAAAGCCGATCACGATGCCGATCGGCCAGCCTAGTATGGAAAGTGCAATGCTCGCCAAAGGACTCTTGACTGGTTTCATCAAATTGCGGGCGGCGATGAAGCTCAGCGGAATGGCGAGAAAAGTTCCGAAGGTGGTTGCGAGCAAAGCCAGGAACACGGTTTCGATGATCTTTTCCCAGGTGTCGCGCGCAGTTTGTGTCAGGTGCGGAGCACCGACATTTTGGCGCAGGGTGGCGCGGATATATTGCACGTCATCGCTGGGGCGGTCTGGTAATTTGAATTCGTAACTAAAGTGACCGTCTGCGTCAGTTTGCACGTTATCGCGTCCAAGGGCAACATTATTTAATGGGTCACTGCCGGGGATGAAACGCAGTGGACCGTTTGTGTTGGGCGCGAAGTTGAAGCCTTCCACTTGTACGGTTTCACCGGGGTTGGCACAAGCGGGAGTTGCAATAAGGTATGGACCGCTTTTATCAGGTTCTGCAATGGTTGGAGCTCCACTTGCAGGGCAGGTGACATAGACCGGGGTGTTGATGATCTCTTCCTGCTGTTCGTATTCAAAGATCTCGGGTCTTGCCAGTGCGCGCATAACGCGGGAGAGACTTTCCTGTCTACGTTCACTGCGTAAATCTTCCAGATCCACTTTTGTGATCTGGAAGCCGTATGCATATACAACCAGCCCGGCAAGGATGGCCAGACCGAATTGCAGGGATTTCCAGGGAGATGCTTTCTTGTTCTTATCGTCCATGATCGATTACCCTACCCGCTCGGCGTCGCGGCCGTAAATTTCTTTGAATTTTTTGTCGTCAATTTCGTTGGGCATTCCTTCGAAAACCAGTTGACCTGCGTTGAGGGCAACTACACGGTCTGCATAACGATGCACAAGATCAAGGAAGTGCAAACTGCATAGAACAGTGACACCGTCCTTGTCATTGATATCTTCAAGGTGTTTCATGATGCTGTGCGCAAGTACAGGGTCGAGGCTGGCAACCGGTTCATCGGCCAGGATCATTTCAGGGTCCTGCATGAGCGCGCGTGCAATTCCCACGCGCTGCTGTTGTCCGCCGCTCAATTCGTCAGCGCGATGATCGGCTTTATCTGCAATGCCCACGCGCTCCATTTGTTTGAGCGCTTTTTCCATGTCCGCTTTTGGAAAGCGGTTCAATAAACTCCAGGCGGGGTTGATGTATCCCAAACGCCCGGCCAATACGTTGGTGATCACTTTTGAGCGATGAACAAGATTGAAGTGTTGAAAGACCATGCCGATCTTGCGGCGGATGCGGCGCATTTCCTCGGGAGAGGCTTTGGTGATGTCTTCGCCGTTCCAAAGGATCTGTCCATCGGTGGGTTCAATAAGACGATTAATACAGCGCAGTAAAGTTGATTTCCCCGATCCGCTCAGGCCGATCACTGCGAGGAACTGGCCGTCTGGAACATCAAAGCTGACGTTGTCGAGGGCTTTCACGCCGCCATCATAAATTTTGGTCAGGTTTTTTATTTGTAACATAATGTGGGTTCCTGAAGAAAAGTGATTGGCGCATGTCGGCGCCGTGTGCAATTATACTCATGCCCCTGATGTTTTTGATCTAAAAACTGATGTTGAGCGGTCTATCCATGTAAGCTGAAATAATAATAAAGCAATAAGTGCAATTTGGGGCAGGGAGTTGCTCCCTGCCCCAAATACTTTCTAAAAACGGGTGGATTTACGGTTCGATCTTGTAGCCAGTGGCTTCGACCATGGCGCGAACCATGTCGTATTCGGCGTCAGTGGCAGGAGCAATGCCAGACCAGCCGTAGAAATCGGCGCTGCCGATGGATGCAGCCCAGGCTTCGGTCTCAGCAAATGCAACGAGTGCATCTTCGATCTGAGTGCGGACGTCAGCAGGGAACTCAGGTCCGAAGGACAGGGTGTCATTCGGGATGGCGGCGGATACAGCGAGGATACGAACCTTCTGCATTACGTCAGGAGCTTCTGTGCGGATGTTTGCACGGGCATCCAAAACGCGCCAGCCGTCGCAGAGCAATTTCTTGCCTTCAGCATCAGGAGCACAATTCGGGATGACGTCAGCGGGCAATTCGTACATGTCAGGGGTGACACCGCCGGCAACGTACTCATCATAGGTGAAGACAGGGGCGCCTTCGGCGTTCAAAGGAACACTGTAGAACACGGTACCAAAGTCAACTTCGCCATTGTACACAGCGGTGACGGTCTGGTTGTGTCCACCGGTCTGAACCTGTTCACCGGGGGTGATGCCAGCTTCGGCCAATTCAACGGCAGGAACCATGTAACCAGAGGTTGAACCCTGATCGCCATAACCCCAGGTTGCGCCTTCGAGATCAGCGAGGGTCTGGAATTCACTGTCGCGAGCGACGATGTATTCAGCCCAGTACACTGGGTATCCAAAGCGGACAGCCTTGAAGGCAACGTCTACACCGCACAACTGATTGGCGATGGCGTAGCCGAGGCCAGGGATGAAGGCCATGGTGTCCTCGGGGGAGGCGCACATTTCTTCAATGGTGGCGGCGTAGGAGGTCGGGACTGTCACTTCGAAGGTCAGGCCGGTAGCCTGGTTCAAAGCATCAGCCATTACCTGACCACCAGTGGTGATGATGTTCGCGTCCACGGAAGGAACGAACAACACTTTGATGGGGTGTTCTGGAGAACCAATTGCAGCGGGGGCTTCAGTGGCAACAGGAGCCTCAGTAGGAGCCTCAGTAGCGGGGGCTTCAGTGGCAACGGGAGCTTCTGTGGCAGCAGGGCCGCAGGCGCTTAAAACCATGGAGGCAACAATAAGCATTGCCATTACAACGAACAAAAAGCGTTTATTCATTTTTTCTCCTCTCAAGAAGAATGATGGGGTTTGATGGGGCTGCGTTCGCCCCGTACGAGATTTGATAATAATACAAATCAATTATCAAGACAAGCAGCTTGTCTTAAAAATCACAAATTTTAAGGTTGACTATTCTTTGATCAGATCCATCAGATCGAGATTTGAAGCATCCACGTAACTTTTAAAATCAACATACATGCTGTCTTCTGCGATCTGAACTTCCTCAATGCCATACACGGTTTGCATGGCGGCCTTCCCCTCTGAGGTCAGCATCAGGTCAATAAAGGCACGCTGCAGTACGCGCCGCATTTCAAGCGGCAGAGAAGTGGCGATCGAAATATTTTCATACGGAATGATCGCCTGTGTCCGCCAGACCACGATGACCTTTTCCATCACATCGGGGTAATCTGATTCGAGTGCCGGGGATTGACGCGCATCGATGAACGTGGCCCCGAAATCGCAAATATCATCGGCATAGACGGCACGCACAACATTTGGCTGACCTTCGAGAAAGGCCCCGCTTCTCGTCTTAACGTTGGCCTGATTCAGCAATCCGAGCGGCAGCACATACCCTGACGGGGAGTAGGCATCACTCCAGCATGGTTTCTTTTCATTGAATTGATTCAGCGCCGTGTTTAGGTCACTGGTGTTTTCGTTGTTGATGGCATCAAAATAGGATGTGAATTCGCCGTCACGGTTGGCAATGATCTGCGCGCCGTAAAATAATTGTCCATCTCGTGCGCTTGCCAGCACCGCTGTGACGGTTTCGTTTTCGCGCGCAAGCAAATACCCGAACGGCGAAAGGGATGCAATGTGGGCATTCCCTTTTGTAAACGCATCCACGAGGGCGGTTTCAGAGGGCGGCGCTACTGTCACCACCCGATAGCCCGTGTGTGACCTAATATAGGCGGCGATCACTTCACCAGCGAGGACCAGTTCCTCGTCTGTGCGCGCTGAAGGGCCCAAAGCGAGGATCAATGGATTTTGTTCAGTACCAGGCTCGGCCGTGGCTTGAGGCGTTTGTGTGGGAGAAGCAGGCTGTGTGGGGCTGGGAATCGGTGTGGGAGTTCCCAATGTCAATTGAACAGGGAATGAACATCCAAGGGCGGTCAGGCAAAGGAGGAGAAAAATTTTCTTCATTAATTTTGTGTGCGCACAATCACAGTGAGGTTGCTATAATATAACTCAAGTTTGTTGGTGTAATTCAATTAAGAGGTTTAATGAAAAATACATTTAATACCATCATGTCCATATTGATCCTGGCCGTTCTGGCTGCGGGTGTTTATTTTATCGTGCAAACGGTGCGCGAGGGAGCTGCCGCTGCGCAGGCGCCTTTCCAGGGAATTCAAGAATCGAATCAGGCGTTGCAGACCCAGGTGGCGCAGATGATGAATCCCACCCCCACCATTATCCCAGACCCGGT
>JAVBXV010000399.1 GCA_030824405.1 Anaerolineales bacterium
ATCCACGCTGACAGCGTATGCTCTTCAGAAGGAGAAATTAACATGAGATCAAAATTCATTTTCGCTTTACTCATCCTCGCTTTGGCCAGCCTGGCCTGCGGATTCAACATCGACCTGCCAAAGGTGCCCACGCCCGGGCCACTGGTCACTGAAGAGATAACCGTACCAGTTCCGGGCGCGGAAGGGACGCGCTTGAAATTATCGTTCGGTGCCGGAGACTTAACCCTATCCCCCGGTGCGGAAAGCAATCTGGTGGAAGGCACGGCTTCATACAATTACGATCAATTCAAACCTTCCGTGGAAACCGATGGGAATGACGTAACCATAAAAATGGGCAACGTTGAGATCAACGGCTTTCCCACTTTTAAAGATCTGAAGAACGAATGGGATTTCAAACTTGGCAGTGACCCGATCGAGCTTGTGATCGAAGCCGGCGCCTATAATGGCACCTACGAATTCGGCGGCCTCGCCCTCACAGACCTGTCAATCACAGACGGCGCGGCGGATGTGGAACTATCATTCTCCGAATTGAACGCGGCTGAAATGTCCTTCTTCCGTTACAAAACTGGCGCATCCAACGTAAAAATGACCAATCTCGCCAACGCGAATTTCAGCAACTTCAACCTGCAGGCAGGCGCAGGCGATTACACATTGGATTTCTCTGGTGAATTGCAGCGTGACGCAACCGTTAACATCGAAGCCGGGCTTAGCAATATCATCGTGGTGATCCCCGAAGGCGTTAATGCAATCGTGAAAACGGAAACAGGCGCAACCAATGTCAACGCCGGGTCTGGCTGGTCGCAAAACGGAAACACCTACACTCAGGAGGGCGAAGGCCCCACACTCACCATCCTCGTGGAAATGGGCGCAGGTAACTTAAGCCTGACAGACTAATTTTTGCCTCATAGCCAGGTACGAAAATCACCCCGAGATCCTTCGGGGTGATTTTCTAAAATAAAAAGCGGTCGATCCTGTTCATTGAATCGGAGTAAAAGGTCATATTTCATCCATGACCTACATCACTTGCTTTGTACGGCATATCACAATAAAATCGTGATTGTTGGTAAAGTTTACCTGTTTATAGGAGAGGTATTATGCAAATCACACGTCAGGCCGATTATGCTGTGCGAGCCGTGCTTCATCTGGCACGCAGCGGCGATCAACGAACGGCCACAAGCACCATTGCCGAAGAGCAAAAGATTCCGCCATCATTCCTGGCAAAGATCATTTCACAATTATCGATTGCCGGTCTGCTGCATACCTCACGCGGCGCACGCGGCGGGGTGACCCTGGCACGTGAAGCAAAAGACATTACCCTGCTTGAAGTGATCGAAGCCATAGACGGCCCAATTCAGTTGAATGAATGTGTGGGGAATAATGGCTCCTGCTCCTTTGAAGGTGACTGCCCCTTACGCCCGGTCTGGTGTGATGCCCAGGATGAACTGGTGCAACGACTGCGAAGCACAAACTTTTTCACTTTGTTACAACAAGGCGGAAAAGTTTCAGCGCTGTAATAGTGAACAAGATTTGATTTTAATAACAAAGCCTCCCGCCTTACGGGAGGTATTTTTTTAACAGGAGGGCACCTCATGAAAAAACATTTCGCACTTCGGGTCATTCTACTGCTGGTACTGCTCACATCGGCGTCGCTGGCATGCAAAGGCGGGTCACTTCCATCCCTGTTTGCAACCGCCACCCCAACCTATACCATTACCCCATCCCCCACGGCCACACTGCCACCCACTGCAACGCTACCGCCAAGCTCCACACCCAATCCATCCGGGATAAACCTTGAAACACAAGCAGATGGTTTTGAACTCTTCACCGACAGCCAGGCACGCTTCTCGTTACTAATTCCACCCGCCTGGGTGGGCGTCCCCGCCAATGTGGACGATATTTCCCCATACATTGAACAAGCCTCTGAAAACAATCCGCAATTCGAAGAAGCGCTGGCCATGCTAAATAACATGGATCCAAACATACTCAGGATCATAGCCATGGACACCACCACTGAACATTACGCAAATGGCTATATGCCAAACTTCTCGGTCCTCACAATGCAAGATCCCCTCAGCGCGAAAATGCCGCTGGACAAAGTAGTGCAAATGACCGGTGGCAGCATCACTTCACAATACCCGGAAGCACGCTTGCTTAACTCTGGGATCACGGAATTAAATGATGGTCTCTCCTACGGCTATAACGAATTACTTCTTCCAATAAACACCGTCAGCAACTCAGCCCTCAAGGTGTTCCAGAAACAGGTATATTTTGCGGTTGACACGTATTTCGTCATCATCACAATGACCGCCCCACAGAGCACATACGAAGATGTCCTGACCGAATTCAACGAGATCATGAGCACCATCCAGGTGCTTGACCCATAATATTTTTTGAATGACAGGGAAGCCCGCTCTCCCGGCGTATAATTGCCGGGAGAGTTTTCATTCCAGCTACAGGAAGGTTATTATGAAGAGTACACGCCAACCGATATTTTTCGCAGCCTCACTTTTGGTATTGACAATGTTAGCCTGCGCCCTCCCGGGGCAAACCACCGCTTCCACCCCCGCCCCAACATTTGACTCTGCCCGATTGGACACGATGATCGCTGAAACAGTGACTGCCGCCATCGCACAGACCCAGCAAGCTGAACCCACAGCAACCCAAGCCCCCATTAATACCCCTGTCCCAACTGAAACCCCGTCACCAACGCTGGTCGTATCTGGCAGCAGCTTAACTCAGCAAAGTGACGGCACCACCCTCTTTGCGGACAATGAAGGCGGCTATCAATTAAATGTTGCCCCCGGCTGGCTGCCCGTGCGCATCAATGAACAGGAATACTACGACGCCTATACCCTCGAAGCAGCAGCAGACACCGCCGTGCAGGATGCGTTAATGAGCATCCAAAAAATGGACCCGAACGACTTCCGCCTGTTTATATACGATCTACAGGATGGACATTTACAAAACGGCTTCCTCACCAACATCAATTTGATCTGGGACAGAACAGGAACCATTTCACTCGAGAATGAAGACGGCATCAAAGAACTCGCCGCCATACTGCCAAGTTCCATGCCAAACCTGGTCGTGCAGTCATCCGCGATTGCCACGAATGCAAACGATGTAAAAACAGGCATGATCCTTTCCGAGATGCCCACCAAAGCAGCCAACGGCACAGACATTACCATTGTCCAGAAACAGGTCTTCATTAATCTGGAAACGGGTGTGCTTGTGATCACATTTACAACCGACAAAGCCCTGCAAGATGCCACAATGCCCTTCTTCGACACACTGGTCGAATCGATCAAACTTACATCCGAATAGCAAGCACGTACAAGGAGACATACATCATGTCCGAATCCCGCATCGTCCGCGCGCCACGCGGCACACAACTCACCTGCAAGAACTGGCTCAGTGAAGCCGCCTATCGCATGATCCAAAACAACCTTGACCCCGAAGTGGCAGAGAAGCCCGAAGACCTCGTCGTCTACGGCGGACGGGGCAAAGCCGCCCGCAACTGGGAATCATTTGACGCCATTCTTGAATCGCTCAAGAATCTCGAAGAAGATGAAACCCTGCTTGTGCAATCAGGCAAGCCTGTGGTTGTATTCAAGAGTCACAAAGACGCGCCCAAGGTGTTGATCGCGAACTCAAACATCGTGCCGCATTGGGCCACCTGGGAAAAATTTGACGAGTTGGATAAAAAGGGACTCATGATGTACGGTCAAATGACCGCAGGCTCATGGATCTACATTGGCACGCAGGGAATTTTGCAAGGCACATACGAAACCTTCGGCGCACTCGCCAAATTAAAAGGCTGGGGTTCGCTGAAAGGTAAATTTGTATTAACCGCGGGTCTGGGCGGCATGGGCGGCGCACAACCGCTATCCATCACGATGAATGAAGGTGTAGGATTAATTGTTGAGGTGGATCCCGAACGCGCCGAACGCCGCCGCGCAATTGGCTATGTGGATATGGTTGTGGACAATCTCGAAGAAGCCATGACCCTTGTGGAAGAGAATGTGAAAAACAAAACACCGCGCTCCATTGGCCTGATCGGCAATGCCGCAGATGTGTATACCGAGCTTGCCGCGCGCGGCGTGATTCCAGATGTAGTCACAGACCAGACCTCAGCCCATGAAGCCTTGTTCTATGTACCCTCTGGTGTATCTGTCACCGCGGCGGATGAATTACGCAAGACCGACCCTGATAAATATAAAAAGATGGCCATGGATTCCATGTCTACGCATGTGAAAGCCATGCTCGAATTTCAACGCAAAGGCGCAGAAGTTTTTGATTATGGAAATAACCTGCGTCAACAAGCCTACAACAACGGCGTCACAGATGCCTTTGAATTTCCAGGCTTCGTGCCCGCCTATATTCGTCCGCTGTTTTGCGAAGGCAAAGGACCATTTCGCTGGGTGGCGCTCTCTGGCGACAAGGAAGATATTTACACAACCGACAAAGCCATCATGGAACTCTTCCCCGAAGATGCACATTTGCATCGCTGGTTAAAAATGGCACGTGAGAAAGTTCCGTTCCAGGGCCTGCCCTCGCGCATTTGCTGGCTCGGCTATGGCGAACGCGCCAAAGCAGGCTTGATGTTCAACGAACTGGTCGCCAGCGGAAAAGTCAAAGCACCCATCGTCATTGGCCGCGATCATCTTGATTCTGGTTCAGTCGCTTCACCAAATCGCGAAACCGAATCAATGAAAGATGGTTCAGATGCAATTTCAGATTGGCCGATCTTAAACGCAATGATCAACGCGGTTGGCGGCGCAACCTGGGTCTCCTTCCATCACGGCGGCGGCGTGGGCATGGGCTACAGCCAGCACGCAGGCCAGGTCATCGTTGCAGACGGCACGCCCGAAGCAGCCATCAGATTGGAAAGAGTCCTTACAACAGATCCAGGTATGGGCGTGGTCCGACACGCTGATGCGGGTTATGAAATTGCCATTGACGCCGCAAAACGTCACGGGTTGAAAATGCCGATGCTGGGGAAATCATCCTAAACATGTTCAAACGCATTTTGACTTTTCTACTCGTAAGCATTCTTCTGCAAAGCTGCGGAATTTTCGCTTCACCCTTCGCGCCGACAGTTGCTCCCATCATCACGCCAACACCCAGCCCGAGCATTGTGCCGCCAACGCCAACCGAGACCTTACCGCCAACAGAAACAGCCGCACCCGCACCGATGATCAACCGCGTGCTGATCGTCAGCTTTGACGGCCTGCGCCCGGATGCGATCGCAGAAGCGAACATGGTGAATGTGCTGGCGCTGATGCAAAGCGGCGCACACACCCTCACCGCGCGGACGATCGACCCCAGCATTACATTGCCTTCACATTCATCCATGCTGGTAGGCGTGTGCCCGGCAAAACATATCGTGCGCTGGAATCAATATGTGCCGCAAAACGGATTCGCCATTGGCACAGACATTTTCGACCTGGCTCACATGGCAGGCCTGCGGACGGTGATGGTGGTGGGCAAGGAAAAATTACGCCAGGTCACCGAACCAACCAGTACTGATTTTTTTGAATTCGTAGACGACACAGACAAGATCGATGACCCATACAGAATTGAGCAACTCGCCACCCAGCAGATCTCGCAAGGATTTAGTTTGATGTTCGTGCATTTCCCCAATGGCGATATCGTGGGACACGACGAAGGCTGGATGTCTCGCGAGCAATTAAAGACATATGCAAAAGATGACGCGTCATTGGGATTAATTCTCGACGCGCTAAAAAGCAAGGACATGTACAACAGCACCCTGATCATTATCACCTCCGACCATGGCGGCCACGACACAACTCACGGCGAAGACATCCCAGACGATATGACCATCCCGTGGATCGTAAGCGGCCCCGGCATTCTACCGATACCATTAACCACGCAAGTCCACACCATGGACACGGCCGCCACTGCCGCATTCGCACTTGGCCTTCCGCTTCCCCCCGAATGGGATGGCGTCCCAGTGTACGAAGCATTTGGTCTGCCCATTGCAGTGCCAGGCTCGGTGGATTGTTAAGCTGAACTAATTTTGTATTTCACAAAAAATGCTCATGGCAAACAGCCATGAGCATTTTTTGTCAGTACTGTGGGGGCATATGGGTTTTAGTACTTGCGGTCATTGTGTTTGAGTCATGCTTCCTGTATCATAGTCGAAACGAACGAAACAACAGGAGCAACAAAATGTTTAACTTTAATAAGAAGAATGAAGATCCAAAGGGCGCAATGGACAAGACCCAGCAGGGCATTGATAAATTGAACAGCACTCTCAACAACGGCTTGATGGGCGGTCTCACAAAAGCATTCATGGGAAAAGACTTTGTCAACACGGCCAACAGCGCACTTGGCGATGCACAGAACGCAATTGACGGCATTCAAAGCGGACAGATGGTTGCCCAGACCGGCCTCGAAGCCGCCGCAGAAGTAACCGCAATCCAGGATACTGGCGCAACTGTTAATGATAATCCCGTGGTGATGTTGAGCGTCAAAGCCACCACAATGATGGGCACACAGTTCGATACCACTGGCCGCGTCATGGTTTCCCGTCTTGCCATCCCCCGCGTGGGTGACAAGATCAAGATCAAATACAACCCTGTCGATCCCACACAGATCGCCATCGTGTAGATTTATCGGTATCTTTATTGGTAAAAATTTACTGGTAGGAGAGAGTAAAAAGGCAGGCCTTTGCGGGCCTGCCTTTTTACTACTAATATGTTGGGCCCCTGTGACATCCGTGATTGAATTTTCCAGTCCCTTTAAATATAGTTAATTCTTCAACAAATCCCACACGAAGAAAAAGCTGCTCCGCAAAACAAGAATTTATTTAACCTCGTAAATAGCCAGATTATCGAACTCGATCATTGCTGACTGGCCTTCCGCGATAAAAATCACCAGATATAGATCTCCGTCGCTGGGTAAATTCCCATCTTGCCCAGAAGGAAAAATCTCACCATTAATGATCGGGGAAAATGTTGTATCCTCCGCTCTAACTCCAACTCTGTTTACCGAAGTGGAACTCTGGTCAAGCTTACTGGTATATGTTTTATCAATTACATTCAGGATATCTCCATCATAAGCAAGGTCCAAATTATAAAATCCCTGATTGATGAAGTAATTTATATAATAGTGGTTTCTTCCATTTCTTCTTAACTGAAAACCAATGGCAACATCCACATAACTTGGAGCATCTGTTATTTTCGCGTCAACTTCTATTTGAAAATTTTCCAGCGCAGGTGATGGAATGTAAATATATTGACCACAATACAAACTATTATCTGCAGATGTACAACTAACCTTTTTTACATATTTTCCAGAAGAGATGAGCGAATCTTTATTATTCAAATCCCACTTATTGTTATTATTGCTAAATATATCCTCAAAAATCACTTTCGCCTGAACTGCTGTTGCTGTTGCAGCAACAGCAGGCTCCACAGTAGCCGCAGGCGCAACCATATCTGTTGTTAAATTGAAACCTGCATTTGCAGCTAATCTTGCCTCCGCAGTTTCAGTAGCATGAATTTCTATTGTTTTATTGGCATAGCTTCCCAAGGCGCCAATTATTGCAGCAACAACAATGCCAGCCGCGGTTATCAACGCGACAAGTACCGTTGTCGAAATAGGTTTCTTCTTTGAAGCCATATTGTCTCCCTAATAGTTTATTTTGAACGGGAATAGTTTTATTATATCTTCGCAAGAATAATGACGCCATACTTTATTTTGCAATCAACGCTGGAAAGCAAGAAAGAGAGGCCGACCTTTGCGGGTCGGCCTCTCTTTCTTGCCTGTTAAACTCAACGAATCCGCTTTTCATGCTGCACCTACCTTTAAATTCAGATCTTCCAGCATTTTACGGGTCGCTTCCGCCACTTCGTTCAATGCCTTATTGAATGCTTCTTCATTTGCTTTTGAAGGCTTTCGATACCCGCTGACCTTCCGTATATATTGCAGAGCCGCTTCCTGAATTTCCTGTTCAGTGACAGGGTGGTCCATATTGCGCAAGGGTTTGATACTTCTACACATTTTTTACTCCTAAATTAACAGTAGGGGCGACCCGACCAGAGAAATCAAACACATTAATCATCCTGACGGGTCGCCCCTACAATACTTATTTACTTCTCTTTCTTAAACGCCGCATCCAAAGCCTGATCCAGCGAGCGGACTTCGATGATCTCGATTCCTTTTGGATATTCATCGCCTTTGCGAATTGCCTTCGGGACAATGGCAGTTTTGAAGCCCAGTTTTTGCGCTTCTTTTAATCGCGCCACCATCTGCCCTGGCATACGCAACTCGCCAGCCAGGCCGATCTCACCGATCAACACCGCTTCCGCGCGGATCGGAACGTCTTTCCATGAAGAGGCAATGGCCGCGGCAATGGCAAGATCGGCGGCGGGTTCATCAATTTGAATACCGCCCACCACGTTGACAAAGACATCATGTTCCGAAAGTTTCAATCCCACACGGCGCGTGAGCACCGCAGTAATTAATAGCAAACGATTAAAGTCCACACCGTTGGGCGTGCGGCGCGCATTTCCAAATTGAGTGGGTGAAGTGAGCCCCTGAATTTCAACGAGGATGGGACGCGTCCCTTCCATGGTAACGGCAATGGCCGAACCTGCCGCATTGATCAAACGCTCGGCAAGAAATGCCTCCGATGGATTCGTCACTTCGATCATACCGCCTTCGCGCATTTCAAAAACGCCCACTTCAGAGGTCGCGCCAAAACGATTCTTCACAGAACGCAGCAAACGATACGCCTGAAAACGATCGCCTTCCAAATATAGAACCGTATCCACAATATGCTCCAGCACGCGCGGCCCCGCGATCGCGCCGTCTTTGGTCACATGGCCGATCATGAAAACAGAAATGCCCGAAGACTTGGCAAGCTCGCGCAAATGCGACGAACATTCACGCACCTGCGAAACCGAGCCAGGTGAAGATTCCAATTCAGATAAATAAACTGTCTGGATCGAGTCAACAATTAGCAGGTCAGGTTTTGAATCGCGCACATGATTCAAGATCACCTCAAGATTCGTCTCCGTCACCAGCAAAAGATTTTTCGGTAATTCTTTTTTATCGGTCAACAAACGCACCGCGCGCATCTTGATCTGCCGTTCAGACTCCTCGCCCGAAACATACAGCACGCGCTGTACCTTCGCCATCTCCATCGCCATTTGCAGCATCAATGTGGATTTACCAATGCCAGGATCGCCGCTCACCAGGATGATGGAACCCGGCACGATACCGCCGCCGAGGACTCTTGCAAACTCACCGATCGGCAGGTGGATGCGATCTTCCGCTTCGCCGCTAACCTCAGAAATGGGTCGCGGTTGCGAACGGCCGCTCAGCCCTCGAACATTTGCCTGACTTTTAGACACAGGTTCATCGTGGATAACTTCCTCCACCATGCTGTCGAACGAACTGCACTGCGGGCATTTGCCCATATACATTGCGGCAACACGTCCGCATTGCTGGCATACATATCGAGTGTGTGTTTTGGTTTTGGCCATGATTCACCTTTGTTGTGTCACCCTGAGTATGGCATGCTGCTCAGTTTGACATTGATTGCTTGGCAGTATAACAGAATTTTTGTTCTGTTTTTATTTTGACAGGGTTCGATGTGCTTTTTATGGCGGCAATTCTTTTGCAACAAACAACCTATTGACTCTTTAGAACAAGTGTTCTAAAATAAAAGCAGTTGACCTTCCTACGATTTGGTTCAAATAAGGAGAACCCGCATGAACCGCTCCCTGAACTTCCAATTGCTTCCCTTCCTCAAAAAGACCGCACTCAGACGCGGCGCGATTTTCGGTGCAATTCTCGTTTCTGCACTGCTTGCGTTTGAAGTGTTCAACTTCGGCACCACATCCTTTGCCCTTCAAGATATGCTCGGTGACCTGAAATTCGCTGGAATTCGCTGGGCATCCATCCTCGCGATCGCCTTCTGCGGCATTGATTTTGCTGGAATTGCGCGCATCTTCACTCCCGAACAAGGCCGTGACGAACCCGCCGAAGTCTATTATCTATTTGGCGCCTGGCTTTTGGCTGCCGCCTTCAATGCTTCACTGACCTGGTGGGGCGTGTCTGTTGCGATCATGAATCATAGTGCAGCAGGCGGCTCCCTGCTTGGGCAGGCCACCATGATCAAAGTGGTTCCGATCTTCGTGGCGGCCATGGTCTGGCTGGTGCGCGTGTTGATCATCGGCACATTCTCTGTGGCAGGCGAGCGTTTGTTCAGCCTCGCAGATGCCCGTGACGCACAACCTGCATACCGCAGCCAGCCCGCACAGCAATATTACAACCCCGCTCCCAAACCTCAGCCGCAACCGTATCGCGCGCCACAACCCAATACCATGACCAACATGCCAAGCGCCGCCTTCCGCCCTGCGCCGAAGCCAACCCCAACCTACAATGCCAATCGTCCCACCATTGAGCCAACCTATCACCCTGTTGGCATGGGTGCCAATTCCATGGAACGGGGCGAGAGAAATTCATCTTCCGTTAGGAGATAGTCCTTTCATAGTGACTTAACTTTGCAGGTATTCTCCACCTGCCCATTCGGGCAAACAGATGAGCCGCCTTTTGAGGCGGCTCATTGCATTTAATGGATTATGTTATTTGGGTCTGCGAAGGATCATATCCATCACGGTCCAGTTTTCTGAATAGTTGAACGTGTGGACTGCTTTCACGTCTGAGTTTGGCGGAGGCACTAGCTGGTCAATCTGTCTTTCGGCATATTCGGTTGTGGTCAGGGTGATGATCTGGTTAAGATTAAGTCCATACCCATACCGATTGGATGAATTCTGTGAGGGGCGAATCAGGCCTGCGCTATTTTGATAGATGCGGCCAGCCATTCGAGCAGTACGAATATCTGAGATCACGGGATTAAGTGGATGGGCAGTCCATGTATCAGAAAGTGGATCATCTGCATGGAAGAGATGAAGCGTGTCCCAGGTAGTGTTGCCATATGCTGCAATGGTCACGAACATCCACCAGCGCCCATCATGTTCGAGCAGGGTGGCATCCACAGCCTTGAGATCTTTCATCAAGGTTTTATGGAATTCCCATTGATCGGGAAAATGCACGCAACGATATACCTCGATCGCATTGTTCCCGTTGGTTTCAGGGAGCATATAAAGTTCACCGCGATGTTCAAATAAAAAGGGATAAGACATATGATACGGCCGTTCGATCAGCACTTGATTCGAATCCACCTGTCCCTGGTGATTCAGCTTGAGCAGATTGATCGTGCCGATGCCCCGCTTGAAAAGCATTTCTTCAATAAAAAGATAGGTCTGCCCATCACGCTCAACAAGAAATGGATCGGCCCAGATGCGGTCCTTGGGCGGCGTGATCCGTTCAAAGGTATTCCATGAAAGATGCAGATCTGGCTTGCCTCGTTTTATCAGTAAAGCCCACTGGTCGAACTTGAAATATCTTGTCAATTTTTTGGCAACAGTGAAGATACCCTGCTTTACAAAAAGGGAGATTGATTGAAAGAACGAGGGCACTTCGTTAACTTCCCGCCCGCCTTGAAGGAGTTTTGTTCTTGAGAAGAAATCCGTTTCCCCGTGATGTGCAAGCGACTTAAGGATGTTCGGGATGATCGCGGATACTTTCCAGAGCATGTATGCCTGGTTTCGCGTAAAGGATTGTGTATCAGAAAAGAGAAATGACTCGCCTGCCAATTGCGCTGGTTGACCTGGACGATTGATCTCGACCGCGCACCTGAGAATATGAATATCGTCTACGATCTCTCGCCAGCCAACTGCGCTCTCGGAGACAAATCGGGAATCACCGTCATAAGGGGTCCACACACCAAAACGTGCATAGCTCATCAACTCGTTGGGATAGATCACGCGGCTCAAATTCAGGATCACATCAAACTGAAAGGGCTTTAGAAGCTTGAACGTTTCATCGGTGATGGCATTGATAACAGGAACATCCTTCAGAAAGATGCTCATATCCTGCTCGGCCCAGGCATTGGGAGTTGGACGAAAAACACGGCTATCCAGTTTAAAGTGGAGGTTGTACAACCATCCAGTTTTATTTTCACTACCTGTATGAATGACGGCGGCGATGTCGATCTCATCCATGCCAGCCAGAGACTCGACCGTTTTCACGATCCATGCTGGGGCTTTATGGTCGGGCAACACGATTCCAATTCTTAATTTCTCAAGCATGATTTACCTCATTGATGATCAAGAGCTAGACGGTTTGAAACTTTGTTCTCTGATTTTATTAACTCTTAAAAAGTAATGGAATGGATTATTTTATTCCCCACAATTTATGGCGCCTGCTTCGAGATTTTGTTCACTTACAGTGCAACATTCTCAGGTTTAATCACTACACCATCAGGTATTCAGCGCGCAGGGGGACACCTAACAATTTTGCAAGTATAGCACGGCATGCATTAATCCTCACAATTGCAATGCATCCGTAAGTGCCATGCCAAACTTGAATTTCTAACAATATAGTGGTGAAATGAACAAAAAATGGGTCTGTCTCAACCAGCCCGTTGAGTTTTCTAAAAGCTTTCCCCTTTGGGGCGCAAGACGGTGAAATATGTAAGTGGACGATATCCCAGCCTGCGATATAAGCCCAATGCCATATCTGAGGAGACAAGTGTCATACGCGGGATCGAGTTTTGAATACATTCCACGTGAGCACGCGCCATCAGGGAGGTGCCCACCTGCAGGTTGCGATAATCGGTCAGTGTATAGAGTTGATGAATATAGCCCGCGCCAGGATAGACCGTTACCAGTTGAACCCAGCCCGCAATATGGTCTTTCCATTTGGCGGCAAAGTTTTTGATATACGGATTACGCAGGGTTTCAGGATGAATGGTCTCATTCTCCAGATACAAAACTGCGTTGACCTCATCCAGTTGTTCCTGGGTTTCTATTTTTACAACTTCCACGGTCTCTCCGCGCACAGGCATGGGGATGTCGTACCCGAGGATCGGCCCAGTGCGGACAAATTCATAGCCGTATTCGGCATATTTTGCTTTCAGATCGCGCACGGATGGGGCATCATGAAAAACATTCAGCACATGTCTGCGGCCATTGAGTCCGTATTTGCGAATGGCTTCGACCACGCGGTGCGGGTCATCGTCCATAGCGAGGAATTCAAGTTGAAAGGATGCGATCGGGGCCGTGCCATAATCAGATACGCCAATGGGTCCCATCTCATAATATTGGGTGTTATACACAACCTTATAGACATGGTTATAAGAGGCGATCATGGCCTCGACGGACCACCAGTGTGAAAGTTTGGGGAGTGGGGACACTTGTTTGTATACCTGAATGGTCTGTCAAAATAACTTTACGAGATGATGCTCCAGAAGTCTGGAGATTTTTTAATTCCCTAACCCAATCTAAAAAACTTTAATTTACTCGAACTGGTCGAGCGTACTTTCACCATGGGTGAGGACGTACAAACCGCGTGAATTGCCAGCATTGGGATCATAGATGAAGTCTGTGATGATGTAGCTGGCTTTGAAAGCGGTCTCAAATAATTCACGTGTAAAGAATCGCCAGTCTCGGGCGAGGCTGAAATCTGCGGCTTTGAGGGCGGTGAAATCGCTGGGGATCTCAGCGAGGATGAGGCGGTCGTCAAAGGGCGGCAAATGCTCGGGCGGGCGAGGCAGGCTATCGGTCAGGGTTTGAAGCGCATACATGGGGCGCATGCCCGTGCGTGTTAGATGATCCAGCTTGAGCGTGGGGCGTGGACGTTTGCCAAGTCTTCTTTCAACGCGGCGCGTGTTGATCCACCAATCCACTTGAAAGCGGTCGGAGGGCAGGCCTGCGTTGAGACCATCACGCATTTCGCCATATTCAGAACGGCGATAGATGGTGCAGACCGCGCCAAGTTTTGCAATGTTGAGATAGGCGTTGCGGCTGAGCAGCGGGTCGTAAGTCCATGTGATGTGATCGAGGCCTTGATGACGAACCATTTGCCATTGCGCGCGTTTGAGCGCAAAGCCAATTCCGCTGTCGCGTTCGACGGGATGAATGCCCATCATGTGCGAACAATGTTTTGGGCGCGGACCATCGGGGGTGGTTTCGAGACCAGGGAAGCCCATTAAAAAGCCAACGATCTTTTCCTCTTTGAACGCGCCCAGCACAAGGCCGCCATTATGCACAACCGTGATCAGCATGTGCATGGGCACAACATCTGTTTCAGAATCTGGCCAGACGGCACGCTGCAACTCTTCAACGAGAAGCATTTCTTCGGGAGTGTCGATCAGGCGAATATTAAAATTTGACATGGTTATCGGGTGCGCGCGGAGCGAATGGTTTGGATCAACGTGGTGACGCCCGTGCGAATACGGATCCACAGCCGTTGATACCAGGGTTTGACAATTAAATAATCAAGGCGATAAGTAAAACGGGCGGGCATCAACCCAAAAATACGCGGCATGGAATCCACGGCGCAGGTGCGGTTGACCGCGAAATAATCGAGCCAGAAAGAGGAGATGGGAAAATTCGGGGAAATGCCCTCAAGAAAAACGGTGATGGCACGCAGGGCAATTGGCGAAAGCGGCACAAGCGTGCGGTTTCTGTGTGTAACTTCCATGATGGTTTCAACGATCTGTTGCAGCGTAAAAAATTCACTGCCGCCAAGTTCATACACTTTGTTGATGGTCTCATCATTTTGCAACGACCAGAGAATACAAGTGACGAGGTCTTCCACCCACACAGGCTGCACCACGGTTCGCCCGCCAGAAGGGATCGGAAAAATGCCAACCGAGGAACGCAGCAAACGCGCAAGATTATTAGTGAAATGATCTTCAGGCCCGTACACCAGCGAGGTTCGCAAAATGGTATAGGGCACTTTGCCACGGCGGATATGTTCTTCGGCCATGCCTTTTGCCCTGAAAGCGGGATATCCCGAAGCGGGGGCAGCGCCAATATGACTGAGATAAACGATCCGGTCCACGCCCGCATCGGATGCGGCTTCGATCAGATTTTCCGTCCCTTGAATATCTGCCGTCAAAAGACTGCCGCGGCTGCCCTGATTTTCAGCGCTTGCAAGGTGGATGATGGTATCCACATCCCGCAGAGCGGCGCGCAAACCACGCACATCTGCAAGAGACACCACCGCCACTTCAACAGCCACACCCTTGGGCAGGCGCGGCGTACGCGGCGAAGGACGGATGAGCGCGCGCAACGGCAACCCAATTGTGGAAAGCTGGCGCACAAGCGTGCGGCCGATAAAACCTGTTGCGCCTGTAATAAGGATCATGGATAAGATTATAGCAGAGGGGAATTTACGGCTTCAGGTGATTTTGTGGACACCGAGGGAGTTATTATCTTCAGAAAGGCAGGCGAAGTTTTCAATGGTACGATACGCGCCAATATCGAGAAGAGGAAAGCACAGAAGGCATATGAAAATGCGGTCCGAGAGAGATAGGCCGAGGAGTCAAGGCAGGAGCGTGCCAATAATGCGTCCACTTCTCGCTGGGAGGGGTTGGCAAAAATAGAAGAAGCGAAGAAACAAGCCAGAATCAATGATGCAAATACGGCTCGTTGGGCTGGTCTTGCGGCGATGGAACAGGAAAAGGAACAAGAAAATAAAGCAGGTCTTAAAGTATTGGCTAAGTCAGTTCAGCAAGATAACCCAACAGAAGATGATCCACCACATCCAAAAAATTTTTGGGAGACTATTGTTGACTTGGTGCAGGGATTTGCACAGTTGATTTCAAGTGGTTCACAGCCAACGGCATCACCTACCTTACCACCACCAAATGTTACGATTATCCATGCAGCCACGGCAACCAGCACACCAACATTAACACCAACCTTATCACCAACTACAACGCCAATGTTTACCCCTACGCCACGTCCGACCTCATCTTATCTTGAAGACCAACTTCAAACATACGGTATTCAGCTGAGGGGGGGAGATAATGGGCTAACTGGAACTATTTTACAGGCAGCACAACTTGCGGCACAGACATTTCAGCCGTTGACAGGTGGTACGCCACAACAATCTTTTATTATGTCTCATGGTACGCTTGCAATTATTGTGAATGAAAACGCTAATATTGGTAATGGTATGTGTATAACAGAGCGAGTTGTCCCCGGCACTCGTTATTGGCCTTATACTGAGCCTGAGCCTAGTTTTAATGTTGGAACCACAATTACCTGTAACGAAGCTCCTACACTCACAGTTCTTTTGCATGAATTCGGTCATGCTTTTGATAATAACTATCGAATTCATGGAAGTCCAAATCAGGGGCATTTGCTTTCTGATAGTTTGGAGGACTTGATTGTAAGGGGAAATTATATTCGACAAATATTATTAAGTGAGAACGGCACCAACAATGTAGCCCGCACTTCTCTTGGATTTAACGGGAGTCAAGCCCCATCCTTAGAAAATCCATGGACACCAACCAGAATTGAAGAGTTTGGAGATACTTACTTAAATGGAGTACTAGACAGAACAAGTATTAATCCGAATAGAAATGGCTTCTCCGATAATGAGTATGGCGACGCACGCCGTAATGAGTGGGGGAATTTAACTCATCAATGGCAAAATGACATGCAAGGCTGGTTTGACGCATTTCTTCAATAAAGGATAAAGTCAATGTGTAACACGAAGAATGTATTGTTTCTGACTCTTTTCACTCTGTTTCTATTTGGGTGTTTTTCTAAAGGTACTGCAAAAGAGCAGACAATTGAACTGATTCAAACCAACGGAAATTGTGAGTTGCCATGTTTTTGGGGCATAACCCCAGGCGAGACAAATTGGAATGAGACACGCGTTTGGTTAAGTGAATTGACAAAAATTTATGATGAGGATAGCTTTTATACTTATGGAGATGGAGGGTATCCTGCATATTCACTAACTTTTACTTTAAATGATAGCAAACCGTATCGTCAATTTACCCTTATTCCTACTGTCGGCGAAGAGAAAATACAAAGAATAGTAGTATTAATAAATAATACTTACTCTGATTCGGATTTTATTTCGGATTATTGGCAAAGATATTCCGTACGAGAATTTTTTAAAGATGTTGGAGCGCCAGATAAAATATTTATTAATGTGTGTCCTAAATATAGTCATTCCTGTTTTGAACTTTTACTGGTTTATGAAGGCGAAAAAACAGTCATAAGTTTATTAGGCGGAAACCTGCCTGACAATAAAATTTGTCCACAAATTGGCGAGGGTGGAGATATAACTTCAATAAGTTTATCGTTTGCTAATCCTTTGTCCAGCCTTGATGTCCTCCCTCCTGGTTGGACGCCTTATACAGAAACTGAATATTGGACACCGATTAATGATATATTGGGAATTGATGAACATGAATTTTATGAACGGGTAATCTCAGAAAGCCCAGCGTGCTTTGAAGTAGTAAGTAAAGAATAATAGTAAAGATTGTTAGCGAGAAATTATGATGCTAAAAAAATCTTTTACTCTCTTTCCCCTTTTTCTTATAGTTCTCCTTCTGATTTCCTTTTGGAAATTCCCTGCAGCGACGCCTATTCTCGGCATTCTGCTTTTGCTAGCCGGTCTCGCCATATCCATCTTCGGTATTTTCGAGAAGCATAAAGAGTCCGAGAACCCGCGAGTGAAGATCGCGAAGGATGTTTCGATTTTAGTCATCACCCTTCTGCTGATCATTTTCTTCGGCGGGTTAGCGGCGTTGTTCACGAATTACTACATCGCCATGCGCTTTGGGACGATTGTCGGTTTCGTCGCTGCAATTGTGACCAGCTTTATTGTGGGATATGTGGTCAAAAAGAGCTTTGGGAGGATGAAAGGATAATTATTACCCTGGTCTCCCTATAATATAAAGCAAAACGCTTGTTCGTAAACAAGCGTTTTGCTTTATATGGCTCTTTCGACAAAAAGAGTGGGCGCTGAGGGACTCGAACCCCCGACCCCCTCGGTGTAAACGAGGTGCTCTAACCAACTGAGCTAAGCGCCCGGGATGCCCAGCATTATAGCACGTGATTGGTTAAAGGCAAGATTTGGTTTTCGCCTGCGTTATAATCATCATTAATAAACAGGAGCAACCTAATGACTGACTCAAAACCTCTTAACTGGACCCCCACAGCCAATGTCGGCTATTCTGTCATCCGCCGCGGCGATGGCGGCATGACCTTAACTTTCACCGATCTTTCAGACAGCACCATGGCTCATTGGCATGAGTTCGCGCTTGAGCATTTGCTCGAAGCAGACCGTCGCACGCGCAACCTGTATGACCTGCGCGCCGTGAAAGAGATCCCTGAAAAAGCCATCCGCATGGCCGTGGACGCGAACAGCGATCCCTCCGCGCGCAACATTCGCGTGGCTGTGGTCGTGGCAGATGCAACCGTGGCAGATGGTGTCCGCAGTGTGGCCGCTTTAGCTCTGGCTGGTGCGGCATCTGCGATGAAGATCTTCACAGACATCAACGAAGCCGAAGCCTGGCTCGCCCGTCCACTCGATCAAATTCCGTAACATCTAAATTTACATCATTGCGAGGGCTGGGGTTTATTAAACTCCAGCCCTCACTCTACCTACATGAAATCATCTTCACTTCAGATCGGGAGTTTCACTTTCAACTGGGGTTCCCGCACATATGTGATGGGAATTCTGAATGTGACTCCCGATTCGTTTTCCGGGGACGGCATGCTCGCCAAAGGAGATGTGATCGAACAGGCGGTTCAGCAGGCAAAAGGCTTCATCGCCTCAGGCGCGGATATTTTGGATGTGGGCGGCGAATCTACACGGCCCGGGTCTGCACCTGTCAACGCAGAAGATGAGATGGAACGAGTCGTTCCCGTCATTCACGCGTTGAAGAAAAATTTTCCAGATATCTTAATTTCAATTGATACCTATAAAGCCCGGGTCGCTGAAGAGGCGATCTCTGCGGGCGCGCAGATTGTCAACGACGTGTGGGGGCTGCGTGCAGATCCCTTGCTGGCGGGCGTGGCCGCGAAATACAAAACACCTGTCATCCTCATGCACAACCGCAGCAACCCTGCCAGTGTTGATGTCCGCGAGAAATTGGGCAATGCCTACATTGGTTCGGAATATCAGAATTTAATTGAAGATGTTAAACGCGAATTATTGGAATGCGTGGCTTTGGCAAAAAATGCCGGGGTTGCTGAGTCGCACATTGTGTTGGACCCAGGTATCGGTTTTGGAAAGACGCGCGAACATAACCTCGAGCTGATCAACCGCCTCGATGAGATCCGCGCTTTGGGATATCCCATCCTGCTTGGCACATCCCGCAAATCATTTATTGGCTTCACATTAGACCTGCCCGCCGATCAACGCGTGGAAGGGACAGCCGCCACTGTGGCGGTTGGCATCACGCGCGGCGCGGATATCATCCGCGTACATGATGTTAAAGAAATGGCGCGCGTTGCAAAAATGACGGATGCATTGGTGAGATAAATGGAAGATTACGGCAAGGAACTTTTACGCAGCGGCATCATCGAAGCGAAATCGGGCAGCAAGGAATCGGCGCGCCGTTATTTAGACCGCGCCATTTACATGAGCGGCGCGCATGATGTGCTC
>JAVBXV010000046.1 GCA_030824405.1 Anaerolineales bacterium
GATTCATTGAGCTTGAATTCCACGAACCAATCCGTGGACGAGATGACCAGCAACTTCAATCCGTCTCTGTAAAATTCAACGGTTTCATTCCATTTTTTGCAATATAAAATTGTATTGGCTGCTTTAATCTTCATGTTTGGTTCCCGTTTAAGAGTGTCACGCGCCGAGCGGCTTTACCCGTCTCCAGTTTCCGATGACGAAGGCGGTGAGGGCCAAAACTTCGAATACTCTTCCAGTAAATGAAAGCCATTGAACTTCGAACAGGCTTTGCAGAATGATAAAAATTATTCCTGTGTTTAGCAGGACGAAGGTTCCCCAACTCCAGTTTTCGTTGCCGCGTGGATGTTCGCCTGAAAAACGCGGCAGGATCCAAAAGGCAATGCCGAGCGCCAGTTGGATCATCCAGCCGATGAAGGTGAATTCGATGTGAATGGGGAGCAAGGCCCAGATCGAAGGTGAGATCAGGATGCCTTTGTTTGCCAGCAGGAATCCGCCAAAAGTAAAACCCAAGATCAAATTGATCATCGAGGCGCGGACGAAGTAAACGCTTAAGCGCGGCATCTATTTCTCCCGCACGCGTGACCAGGTGTTGAAGACGAATGCAATGCCCGCCAGCCATTGCAGAATTGCCGCGAGGACAAGCATCCCGCCGCTGATATTGGTGGGGGAGATGCTGTTGAGCGGCTCAAAAATAATTCGCGAAATCAGGCCTGTGTTGAGCAGAATGAAGGTTGCCCAGCCCAGCCATTCAAGTCCACGCGGTTGGGCGGTGCTGTATTTTGGGAACATCCATAATGCCACGCCGAAGATCAACTGCGTCAGCCAGCCGAAGGTGAGCATATGCAGGTAGGCAGGGAATAAACTTGAGACGGGCGCGTCAATGGGTAGAACGAGCAGAATTCCCACGCATAAAGCCAGCACGAGATAAATGAGCGCGGCTTTGATGAACCAGCGAGTAATTGGTGGCATGTTTTATTTTTTACCTTTAAGGATCGAATATATTGTCATTCCTAAAAATAATAATATCGCAACTTCGTTCAACATCCCACCCCATTTGCGGATGGTGACCAGATTGGTCAGGTCGCCTGTCACTCGCAGGATGAGGGAGAGATGCAGAAGGATGAGCTGCACGTAAAAGGCGCGATAAAAAGTGACAGGGACGCCGAGGATGGCAGGGAAGATGATCGGGGCGTGACCGAAGATCATTGAGATGACAAAGCCGACAAAGACCGCATGCACTGACGCATCGTAGAACGGACCTGCGTACAGCGCGCCAAAATATAAATGAATGACTCCGCTGATGCCAAGCCAGATGAATCCGCTGAAGAGGCAGATGGCAATGTAACGTGTCAGCGGATTGGAGTGATGAATGTTGCGTGTGGCGAGGTCATTTTTGAGGAACCAAAGTGACAGGGCCAGCATGGCGAGTCCGCTGAGACGTGCACCCCAGGTTAATGTAAAGGTGGAGAGCACTGCTCCAGCCAGAAGGGTGGCGGCAAAAATGCTGAAGCTGCGAATCTGTTCGGGGCGTGGATGCAGGACGCGGTTAAGTTCGAGGCGTTCACCGCCGATGGTTAAGATGAGGAAGGACATCCACCAAAAAACGATCTGGAAGATGGGAAAGCCAGACACCCATAAAATATTTCCGATGACCCAGGCCAGTGCACCGAAGGCCATGGTGATGGTGTGAATGTGCGGTTCGCGCTGAACCATCACGCCGAGGATGGCGAGTGTGCCAAGGCTGCCGAGTGTGAAGAGGATGGCGCCGATGGCGGGCGCGAAGAATAAAGTGATCCAGCCGAACGCGGAGAGCAGCGGCACGGCGAACATCCATTTTTGGCGGATGGCGACGGCGCGTTCGAGCGGAATGAGCACGCCGAGAAAACCGCAGACCATCAGCGGGCCATGTGCAAGTGCAAGGTTTGGAATGGATGGCACTGCCCAACCGAGGCGGATGAGCCCCGCCCACAAGGCGAAGAGTAAGGCCAACAGCGCCAGCGCAATAAAGGGGATGAATCGAATTTGAAGTTTCATATGCTGATCATTTTACTGACTTGTATTTTATCCGTCTTTGCGCTGGGTCAAATTGATTTAAGGATTAAAAAAAAAGACAGTCACCCTAAAGGTGACTGTCTTTTGGTTTTCTTGTTATCCTGACATGTTCTTTTTCATGACGTACTTCAATGCAATCTTGTATATCTCACTGAGTTTTTCGGCCATCATCTTGGCTTCAGGATTATCTGGCTGTGTTTCCATCTGCGCCACCAATCTGCTGAGTGCATCCACAAAGGGTTGGTTGACGATCTCGTCATTGTCTGCGAGCATCTTTTCAATGGCCGCGTCATCTGGCAGTTGGATCAATTGCTCGATGAAAGCAACTTCTGGCGGGGGAGCGCTGGCGGCTTGCAAGACCTGCGCCATCTTTTGCAATTTGCCCATGCGCGTGTAATCGTTTTTCTCGGAAGCCTGCCGCAGCAACTGATTGACCACCTCCACGGAATCTTGTGTAAAGGTTTCGATGTTTTCCTGCGTGGCCTTTTCCACATCTTCCTGCGCCAGCAAGGATTCTACAAAGTCCTGTGCCTGTTTGAATCGCGCTTCGAGCTGCTTATCCACTTCACTGGTGTATTGCAGCAATTTCTCGCGGACGCCTTCGAGGCGTGTCTTTTCATCGCCCTCGGCTTTTTCGATCTTCTCGGTCAACGTTTGGAAGAAGCTATAGTCCATGCCGCCGCGTGCCATCGAAACATAAGCGCGGACGCGTGCATCGGTCTTTGCTTCGAGGACGAAATCCAGAAGTTTTTCGCGCGTGAGGCTTTGGCCCGCTTCTTGCAGGACCTTTTGAGCTGCTTCCATTTCCGCGACAGATTCCTTAAGCTGACGGCCATACGCGGTTTCGTCCAACAGTTGCGTTTGGATATCGATCAAGGCGCGCGCGATCGGTTCCTGTCCGCTTTGCATGGCGTTCTGTGCAATGCGGCTGAACAGCGCGAAGAATTGTTCGTCAATGAGTTTTTCGTTCTGCTTGATCAACTCCAGGCGCACATCCTTCGAGGTGACCTGCATCAACTTCTCCATGAACTGGACGCGTTCCTGCTGTCCCTTGATCATTTCAGAAGTGATGCCATCCTTGTTCAAGATGGTTTCCATCATTGACTCGTAGGTCAGGTTGGCTTGCGGACTGAATAAATATCCTTTGCGTTTTTCAGCAGGCAGTCTTTCGACAACCTGCTTGATCAACGGCCCGATCATGCGTTCCTGTTCATTTAGTGGAAGCCCCAACTCGGGTGGGAAGTAGGTCAGTAGCAATTCTTTTTCATTGTCGTGATAGACAATGGGAGTTGCGAGGCGGCCTTCATATCCGCAATGTGGACAGCGGGCATTGTTCGATTGTCCGCTCATCAAGCGCTGCTTGGAAGCGGGTTCGTAAGTGACATCCACCAATTGTTCAACATTGGCCTGGATCATTTGTCTACAGCGGGGGCAGGAGATTGTAGTTTGAGGCATTTAATTATTTTCCAATTCTATATTTTTTTTCGTCCTGAGCGGAGACGCCGTTCAGCGAGAGATCTAACCGAGTAACTCTTCCAGCCGATCGATATAACTTTCCATCACGGCGAAGGTTTCTTCCACGGGCTTGGGCGTGGTCAAGTCTACACCAGCGTGTTTGAGTACATTTAATGAGTAGTCTGAATTGCCAGCTTTGAGGAAGCCGAGATAATCTTCCACAGCGTTTGGCTCTTTGCGCAGGATGCGGCCTGCGAGGGCGTGTGCGCCAGAGATACCTGTCGCGTAGGCATAGACGTAGTAATCTGCGAAGAGATGCGGGAACGTGGCCCAGGTCATGCCCACGCGTTCGCGGTCCATGTCAAAGTTGGGGCCAAATCCTTCGGCGAACAGATCCGCCATCAGGTCCACCATTGAATCGGCGGTCAGCGGTTCGCCGCGTTCAGCGCGTTGATGAGTCTCCAATTCAAAGCGGGCGAGGGTGGGCATCTGGAAGAAATAGCGGAACATGTTACTGCCCACAGCTTCGAGGATCAACGCCACCTGGAAATTTTTATCTTTGACCGTGTTGAGCAAATGTCCACGCAGCAGGGCCTGATTGAAATTGGACGCCACTTCAGCAACGAACAACGAATAGTCGGTATTGATGAAGGGTTGATTCTTGTTGGTGAAGTAGGTGTGCATCGAATGGCCGAGTTCATGCGCGAGTGTACTCATGCTCACCATTTCGTCGGTGTAGCTCATCATGATGAATGGGTGCGTGCCATACGCGCCAGAAGAAAATGCGCCGTGGCCTTTGCCTTGATTCGGGTATACGTCCACCCAACGGTCTGTGGTGCAGGCGCGGCGGACGGTGTCTACATATTCCTTGCCGAGCGGGGCAAGACCTTCGCAGATCAAGTCCACTGCTTTGTCGTAGGGGATCTTTACTTTCTTCTTTTCAATGGGTGCCCACATATCGTAGTAGGAGAATTTCTTCAAGCCAAGTGCCCTGCGGCGAATGTCAAAGTAACGATGCCAGACAGGCAGATTCTTTTTGAAGGTGTTGATCAGGTTATGGAACACATCGGTTTCGATGTTCAGATCGAACAACGAGGCCGCCAGCGTGGATTCGTGTTTACGTACGCGCATGTTGAACACATTCACTTGAATATTGTGCGCGAGGTTGCTCGCCAGTGTATTCTTGTGTTCTACATATTTATCCATGTAGGTGATGTAGGCAGCTTTGCGCACTTTGCGGTCTGCGTGGTTCATCAATTGCGTGTCGAAATTTCCCTGCACCACATCCAGCAAATTGCCTTTGCTGTCTTTGATGGATTTGAATTTGAAATCGGCATTGGTGAGCATACTGGTGGAATTGTAGAAACCGCCGAAAGGCTCGCTTGCCATGCCGATGATCTCTTCAACTTCTGCAGAGCGCACGTGTGCCTGCTTGCGGAAGAGATTCTCAATGTTGAATTTATAAATGCCGAGCTTTTCTTCCTGCTGAAAGAACTCATCCAGTTTTGCTTTGCCGAGCTCAAGCAGTTCAGGTTGAATAAAAGAAACCGCCGACGCAACCTGCCCGAACATACCGCCAGACTTGGCGCGCATGCCCGCAGCTTTTTGGTCAGTGGTATCCACTGAGGAGGCGAAGCCCGCATACATGGATGCGATGTATGTTCGCGAAACTAAATTTTCATAAGCCTTGAAGGCTTCCAACAAGGTTGCTGCGCTTTCACCCAAACGGCTTTGAAAATTTTTCACCGTGGGAATATCAGCGATGATCTTGTCAACTTCTTTTTCCCAGGCTTCGTCATTGGGGAAGACACTTTCAGAATTCCATTTATATTTTTTATCTATTTTGCTGCGTGGGGGAATTGTGCCAGCCATATATCCATCCTTTGAATGATTTTGCGAATTGATTTTACCATTCACAATTAGACCTGACAGGTTTCCTAAAACCTGTCAGGTCTAATTGTTTTATCTTGGAAGTGAGAAACAGATCTTCGCGCCAGAGTCAGGTTTCGAGTTTTGTGTCGAAGCTTCCGCCCAAATGCGCCCGCCGTGTGATTCTACAATTGCACGCGCCAGGTACAGTCCCAGCCCTGCGCCTTTGGTCTGCTTGACTGCATTCGTCGAACGATAGAAACGGTCAAAGATATGCGGCAGGTCTTTGGCATCAATGCCTGGGCCTTTGTCACTTACGCAAACAACGACCTGCTCAGGCCGCACCGCGCCGCTGATCTTGATCTCACCCTCGCTTGCATATTTCAACGCGTTCGATACAAGATTCGAGATCACCTGCTCCAAACGATTTTCATCGCCGAGGATAACGGGGAAATTTTCAGGAAAGTCTGTGACGATTTTATGCTTTGGCGATTGCGACGCAAAACGACCGCTCACTCTTAACGCAAGGCTGGGCAGAGCGACATCGGCCTGATTCAAGCTCAAGCCGCCTGCCTGCAAACGAGAGGCATCCAACAGATCATCGATCATCTTGGATAATCGATCTGCTTCCTCTTCGATCACTTGCAGTGATTCGCTGATGGTGGCTTTGTCCCATTTTGCATCATCGCGCCGCAGTGTGGATGCGTAGCCTTTGATCAATGCAACGGGTGTACGCAGTTCATGGCTGACGATGGAAATAAATGTGGCTTTGATCTCGTCCGCGTTTCTAAAATGGGTAATGTCTCGCACGCTCATGATGACGTTGCGAAGTTTGTTTTCTTCTGAAAGCAGTGGGGCGTAGGTGATGCCAACTGGCAATGGAGTTGGCTGTGGTCTGTCGATATCGCCTTCAACATATAACGTGGTGTTGGGGGTTAGCGGCCATCCGTTTGCAACGGCTTCTGCCAGCGTTCTGCCGTGCGGCTCTTTCTTCCATTTAATGATCTCGTTATGATTCTTCTCGACGATCTCTTCGCGCGTCTGACCGAAAAGTTTTTCAAATGCGCCATTGCATCTTTCGATGTTGAAATTCGAATCAAGGATCAAAATGCCGTCTGCGGCAGAATCGAGCAGGGCATCGAGGCGTTGCTTTTCGTAGGAGACTTGTCCATAAAGTTGGGCGTTGAACACTGCAATGGCGGCCTGGTCTGCAAAGGATTGCAGCAAGACACGGTCATTGGGTGTGAACAGGTCTTCATAGTTACGGAAGATGAAGATCACGCCGATCACCTGTCCATGGGCAGAGAGGGGCAGGCCTGTGCCGTTGAGAATGCCCATACTGGCTGTGTAGGTCAGTTCCTTTAACATGCGGTTGAGTTCACGCACGTCCAACTCTCGGACTTTTTCTTCGGCGAGGAGCGGAGTTAAGTAGGAGAGAAATGCCGGGGCGATGCCATGTGCCGCGCTGACGCGCCAGCCGTCGGGGCGTTTGAGCGCTATTAATCCCGCCTGGCCTGCCAGCATCTCCACTGAGACGCGCAAAATACGCGCCATGAGTTTTTCAAGGTCAAGTTCCTGGGTTAACAGGCGTGAGATCTCAAGGAGATAATCTCTTTGACGAACGCGAAAATCTGGGAGCATGGAGGGAATTATGGACATTCTTTTTATTTTATCACCGCGGTAGGCTGGTTGCGTGTAAGAGTTCTGTAAGTGAAAATACTACGGGTTGTATAGGCATCTCTTCTCCTTTTTCATAATTGTTATTTTTACCCGTTGACCATAGTACTAATTACCTATAAAATGTAATGAAATTGATATTATTTTGTTTTACGGATGCCAAGACTTAATCCCTAGCATGGTCGCTCTTTCTTTTTCATAAAAGAAACAGGGGTTGACGAGCAAGCAGCGAAACCGGCCGTACGTGCCGTGTTTTGCTGCTTTTTTTTGCCCCAACTACGTTGGGAATTTGTTTAGATTTTTGAAATTATTTGTTACTAGATACTATATCTTGCTCTATGTATGCGGGAGGACGTTATGTCAAATTTTCGTTTTCGTTCTTTTTCTTTTTTTCGTTTCGGGATGGTTTTGCTGGTTATCTTGACTCAGATCGTTTTTTTGCAGCCTGCCCAGCAAGCGGCAGCGGCTTCTGAGCCTGGTGTATCGGCACGTGCGGGAGAGCCGCAGTTGATCCTGACCAAAACCATCGAAGGCGGCGCTACAACAGCCCAGGTGGGTGATGTGATCCGTTATCGCATTCGTTTTGAATGTAGTAGTTTGACCACCTCCTGCGGTGAGATGGAGATCACGGATGTTTTGCAGGCTGGTTTGACCTATCTGCCTCCGCCCAACTCTTCCGTTCCAAGTGGTTTTACGATCGGCGAATCTGCCGGTACGATTACCATTACCAAGGATGATGATAATTTACTTGATGGTTCACAATATGATGCTGTGATCGCAGTGCGGGTGGATTTCAATTTGCGTCCGCTTCCTGCGACCATTAATAATGCGGTCAGTGGGCGGGTTGATCCTCCTGGCCCGGTTACCTGGCAAAATGCAGTTCCTGCAAGTGCTCCTCCGATCACGATCGGGACAGTAACTCCAAGTTGGGGTTTGACGAAATCATTGTTTAGCCCTGCGATCAACCCGACAATTGATACGGATGTTACTTATCAAATTGAGCTTTGTCCGATCACTCCTCCTTCGGGAAGTGGCAATGCCGCACTTCAAAATATTGTCATTACCGATAATTTACCGGCTAATACTGTTTTTGTCTCTGCCAGTAATGGGGGCACAGAATCAGGCGGGGTTGTTACCTGGCCTGTTGTTGCTGGCCCTGTTTATCCGCCTGCTTGCGTAACGCGTTATGTGACTATTCGGTATACGGATGCTAATTTCAATGTTGGTGATAGTGTTACTAATAATGCCAGCGTAACTGCAGATTATCTGGATTCGTCAGGCAATATTGGGCCGCTCGGCACTGTCACGGACCCAATCACCCATCCCATTGACCCGATTGCCGCTGTTCCCACCTACAACAAAAATGATGCAGGGGATCCTGTGGGTATAGATGGGACCGCGCGTTTTATCCTCGATCTGGATACAAATGGAACCAACTATCCATCCAATGCATTAACCTTGATCGATAATCTGCCGCCTGAACTGCAAGTGACCGAGGTCACCAGCGGCAGGTGGTCATCCGCATTTGACCATGTACAGGCTTTTGTCGAATATTCCACGAATAACGGCAGCAGCTATACCGCTTTTGGTGCGGCGGTTGATTACAACTCCAATATCACCTTCACGGCTCCTGTCACCAATATCACCAATGTGCGCTGGCGTTTTCAATATGATCCTGATGGGATAGCGCCGTTCACGTATGTTCCAGGTTTGCCGTATACCTGGTCATTCACGACCAGCCCTGAGATTCGCGTTACACCGCGCGCTGCTGCCACAACCGCAGATGCTCCATCTGGTTTGCCCATGCCTGTCGCTGTGGAAGGTGCTACCTATAATAATTGTTTACAGGTCAGTCGGATCGATAATACCGGTGCGGTTCTTGATGCCTGTAATAATGAAACTATGACCGTGCAGGGCAACTATGTAAGTTTACGAACCTACAAGAGTGAAACGAATGGCGCCAGTTGGGACGGTTTGGACGATCCCACGATCATCGTGTTTACACCAGATACTAATTTGTTACCTGGCGACACATTGCGTTACACCATTACAGTTGAAGTGACCGAGCGGTCTTCCGCGCCGTTGATCAACCCAACCATCTTCGATACGCTTCCTGCCGACCTGGTCTTTGTGCGCAACGGAACCGCACAGTTGGATGGCGTCAGCCTGCCTGCTGGTCAACAGCCCACTTTTACACAATCGGGTCAAAACCTGACCTGGGCATGGAACAACCCAACCCCGGCGTTGACAGTCAACCCGTTGGTTTTGGGCAGCCAATATTTAACTGTGGAATTCTTTGCACGTATCCCCGCCGGTCAGGCGCCTGGTACGCGTACGAACAATTTATATGTAGTTACAGATTCTGTGGATGTTCTTTGTGAGATCCCCACACAAGTGGAAGACTCTGCCAATGGGGATGTGGATGGAGATGGCGCCCCTGCCGACCCTGCCTGCCAGACCACGGATACCTATATTGTGGAACGCTCAGCAGCCTTGCGCGGTGAGAAGTGGATTCGCAGTACAGATCCTCTCAATATTCAGGTGGTGGATGCGACGACCTTCCTGCCTGATGCTGCCTGCCCGAATGGCGGTACGGTTGGTCTGCCCGGTGAAGGCAGCAATCCTTTTACGCGTTTCCCATGTATTTCGCAGGCATTCCCCGAAGGTGCCTTAATTCCTGGTCAATTTGTTCCTCCCTCATCCAGCACCACACTGGATAATTTTGAATACAACCTGCGTATCTTCAATGATGGCAATGTGAACATGCGGGATTATGTTCTTTATGATATTTTGCCATACTATGGGGATAAAGGTTCTGGTGGAACCCTTGAGAATTCAGCGCGCAATTCAGAGTTTCGCCCTGTGCTTCGCGGCCCGATTCAGTTCATCAGCGGAACAGGACTGCTTGGCACTAATTTCACTATCGAATATAACGCTACGACCAATCCCTGCCGTCCTGAAGTATTTAATGCAAACACTGGCTTGTTGATTCCTGCGGGATGTAACAACACGTGGACAAGTGATTGGACCACAGCCCGCTCTTATCGCATTCGTTTGAATGCGGGCTCTGTGATTTTGCCCGCCGCTGCCTCGGAGGTACGCTTTGGTGTTCCAATGTATATTCCAGCAGATGCGCCTCTGGTTGGCACCTTCAACAATGATGACGCGATCTCCCATGAAATTGCATGGAATTCATTCTCTCATGTCGGTTCATATGAAACTGGGATCGTTGCTGAACCCATCAGGGATTTGCTTGCTTCAGAGCCGCGTAAAGTTGGTATCACCATCCCTGAAATTATGAGTGTTGGCAATCGCGTCTGGCGCGATGCAGACAACAGCGGAACGATTAATGCGCCAGATGACTCCACTCCAGGTATTGCGGGCGTCACGGTCAATCTCTATCGTGATGTAGATGACAATGGCATTGCGGATGGTCCCGCCATTGCCACCACGATCACGGATGGCGGTGGTTATTATCTGTTCAGCAACATTCCTTATGATTCAGCGGACATGGATAACAACCGCTATATCATTGGTGTGCCTGCAAGCAACTTTAGCGTTGGGCAGCCACTGGAAAGTCTGCGAAGCAGCACTGGCACGCCCGCGGTCGATCTATATAGAGATCCTCCCTCGAATACTACTGATAATGCAGATGATGGCATTGATCCTGCAACTGTTGGTAATGAAGTATTTAGCACAAAATTCATTTTACAGCCTGGCACCGAACCTTTGACAGAAGCCGATCTTTCGGCGAACGATCGTGATGGTCCTGCTGGAACACGCCGCGGACTCAACGGGGAGCGCGATAATGCCAGCGACCTGACGATTGATTTTGGCTTCTTTGGCGGAACAGATATTCCATTCAGTATCGGCAACCACGTCTGGAAAGACAATGGAGAAACTGCGCCAGGCGTCTTTGACGATACCCTCCGCAACGACGGCATCCGCCAATCCACTGAACCAGTAGTGGCTGGGGCGTTGGTGCGGCTCTATCGTGATGGAGATGCTGACGGGATTCCCGAAGCGTCTGAAATGATCCGTACTGACCTAACAGATGTCAACGGTTTCTATCTGTTTGATAATCTGGATCCTGGCCGTTATTATGTTGAAGTTGCAGCCAGTAATTTTGCATCAGGACAGCCCCTGGCAGGTTGGCATAGCAGTCAACCCACCGGAGTAGCATACACCGATATCAATAGCGGACCCCAAACTGTGGACATCGACAATGATGACGATGGCATCAACACTGATTTTCCTGAAACCGATGGCGTATTTAGTGGGGTGGTTATCCTTGCACGCGGGACGCCCGAACCAACAGGCGAACTGTTTCTGAGTAACGAAGCTGACCCAGGCTCACCCGCCAACCAGACGTATAACCCAACTGGCTGGGATGGCTTAAACTCCCGTGGCCGCTTCGGTGAGACCGATTCAACCAGTAACCTTACAATTGATTTTGGCTTTATTCCACCCATGAGTTTGGGAAACCGTGTCTGGATTGATGAAGGTGCTGGCACAACGCCCTTCCGCACAGGCTACGATAACGGCATGCAGGATGGTACTGAAATAGGTGTGAGTGGCGCCCGTGTAGAACTTTGGCTCAATACCAATGCAACAGCTGGTTTGCAGGTCAGCGGCGCAACTCCAGATACTTTGATTTCTTTTACAACAACAGATGCTTCAGGCTACTATCTGTTTGAAAATTTACAACCTTCCACAGAATATTACGTGCACATCCCCGCTGTGAACTTCACGGTAGGAAATCCATTGCAGAATTTCCTTAGCAGCACAGATGCAAATCAAACCACCCCGCCAGTGGATGGTTCTGAAGATTCTGAAGATACTGATGATAACGGTATCGATAGTGTCACGCCATCTTCCACTGGCATCACCAGCTCAAAAATAACCATGTCTTACGATGACGAACCGCTAACGCCTGCCAATGAAACAGACATCAACACCAGTGGCACCTATGGCCCACAGAATCGTGGTAATTACGGACAGGCCGATGGCGACAGCAACCTGACCATCGACTTCGGTTTCGTTCGCCCGCCGCGCAGTTTGGGCAATCGTCTATGGATTGATTCAAACAATAACGGGCAGGTGGACGGCGGCGAACTTCCCGTTTCTACTGGCGTGCGCGTCAGTTTGTATCTGGATGCAGATGCGGACAACCAGCCTGATGATCTCGGCGTAATCGGTGATCGTACTGATGATGGGATCGCATACGACCTCACCGATGCCGCTGGCTACTATCTCTTCGATAACCTGCCGCCCAACATTTATATCGTGGGCGTGGATCGTGCTAATTTTGCATCTGGTGGTTCGTTGGATGGATACACCAGCAGCACTGGCAGCGTGGATAACGCGGCCAACAATACAGATGATCGCGATAATGGCGTAGACCGCCTCCTGCGCGCCGATCCAGTTGCTTCACCACACGGAATTTTATCTACCCGAATCGATCTGACTACAACCCCTGTCAACAACGCTCCAACAGGTGAAGTTGGCAGCGGCGATACCAGCACCGCCCTGGGATTTAATCCAACGGCAGGTGATGGCCCCACTTCAAGTGGACGTTACGGCGAAACCGATTTGAACAGCGACCTGACCATTGACTTTGGGTTCTTCATCCCAATGAGTCTTGGAAATCGTGTTTTCCTTGATGATGGAACTGGCGGCGGAACATACAACAACGGCATCATGGACGGAACCGAGATCCCGTTTGCAAATGTGCGCGTGGAACTTTATCGCGATGCAGACAACAATGGCGTACCCGATACGGGCGGCCTGGTAGGCTTTGACACCACCGATGTGGGTGGCTATTATCTGTTCGATAATCTTCCTGAGGGTTCGTATGTTGTCTCGATCCCATCGGGTAACTTTACCGCCAGCTTTGACCCCGATGGTGGTGGCCCCTTGCCTACAGCTGCTGGAAAATTATATGGCTATAACAGCAGTACACCTACTGGAACAGAAAATGCGGGTGTGGCGGGTGACCCTTACACACCGAATACAGATCGCGATGATAACGGCATTAACTCTGGCACCCCGTCTACTACTGGGATTCTCAGTGGAACAATTGTGCTTGCACATAATAGTGAGCCAACAGGCGAGTCTGAACTCAGCGGGCAAGCCGATCCTGGCTCATCTGCCAATCTTGCCGTGAGCCCAACAGGTTGGGATGGCCCAACCTCGCGTGGACGTTGGGAAGAGCTCGATGCCAACAGCAATCTCACGATTGATTTTGGCTTCATCCCGGTCTTCTCGCTGGGTAACCGTGTCTGGTTTGATACCAATAATAGCAGCACCATCAATGGCGGTGAGGCGGGTGTAAATAACGTTAGGGTCAGGCTCTATGCAGCCGATGGCGTAACCGAAATTTTGGTTGGCCCCGATGGCATTCTTAATACAGCAGACGATGCTGTTGGCGGTATGTTGACAGCGGGTGGCGGCTACTATCGCTTCAACAACCTTCTCGCAGGCGATTATGTTGTTGTCATTCCGTCTACCAATTTTGATACTGGCGGTACGTTGAGAGGCTACTGGTCTTCGGCTACAACGATCAGCGCCGCAGGTGTGATCAGCGAAACAACTGCCGCCCTTGCTAACAGTGACACAGACTCAGATGATAATGGCACTCTCTCCAGCGGGGCAGTTTTTTCTTCAGTTGTCACACTTGGCCCCACCATCACATCCGAACCAGCTGGTGAAACAAATCTGAGCGGTGGGCAGGGTCAGCCCGACAGACAGGCCAATATGACGGTGGACTTTGGCTTCTATCGCGTTGCAATTGGCAATCTGGTTTATCTGGATAACAATTTCAATGGTACGTATGACGGTGGCGCGCCTGACACGCTGGTTTCTGGAGCATCTGTCAGGTTGTATGCATCAAATGGTACAACCGAAATCAATGTTGGCCCCGATGGTATTCTCGGCACCACAGATGATGCCCCAGGTGGAATGATAACCAACGGTAGCGGTGTCTATAGCTTTACTGGCCTTCCACAAGGAGACTATATTGTTAAGACCACCACCAGCACTGGAACGGTCAGCACGATCGATACCTTTAGTGCGGCCGATAATGCCGCCCCAAATACCAATGTCAATAATAACGACAATGGTATTGGTACTGGCGCTGGTGTAGTTTCTTCAGGGATCACCACACTTACTCCTGGCTCGACTGGTGCGTTGGGCAATACCACCGTTACCAATGGCACTGGCACTACTTCCAACCTCACTGTTGACTTTGGTTTTGTTGGCATGGTTGCCATTGGCAATCGCGTCTGGCTGGATGACGGTGCAGGCGGTGGTATCTCTAATAATGGAATTTTGGACGGCACTGAAACTGGCGTATCTAATGTGACAGTCGAGTTGTATACCTCAACGGGTACATTCGTCACCAGCACAACTACTGATGCGAGTGGATATTACCAGTTCGACCAACTCATTCCAGGCACATATTATGTGTTCATTCCAGCAACTGAGTTCCAGGCGGGTGGCGATCTTGAAACCTACTACTCCTCGGCTGGCAATGGAACGAACGAAACGTCCGATAACAATGCAGACGAGAACGGTATTGATAATGCAACGCCTGCCACAAATGGTATTCGCAGCACTGATTACACACTGCTGGGCGGTAGTGAAACCACCACAGACGACCAGACCAATTACACCGGCACACTTGCGAATGCCAATGTAAACTTCACAGCCGACTTTGGCTTTACCCAAAAGTATTCACTGGGCAACCGCGTCTGGTTTGACACAGATAATAACAGCGCGATCAATGGCTCTGAAGTTGGCGTGGATGGTGTAACTGTCAATTTGTATGCTGCCAGTGATCTGACCACGATTTTGGCAACGGATACCACTTCCGACGGTGGATATTATCTGTTTGATGATCTATATCCGGGCGATTACGTGGTATCCGTAGACTCGAGCAACTTTGGCGGCGTCTTGAGCGGCTATTGGTCTTCTGCCACATCCCGCACTGTTGTTGGTGCTCTTGCTGAAACTACTGCTGCTCTCGCCAACAGTAATACAGACTCAGACGATAACGGAACGCTTCAGACCGCAGCACCCTTGAACGGGTCAGTCATCTCTTCGGTGGTTACACTTGGCCCCAGTGGAGATACTGAACCTATAAATGAAACCACTCTCCAGCCGCTGATCGGTCAGGGTAATCAGGCTGATGGCCGAGCCAACATGACCGTTGACTTCGGTTTCTACAAAGTCAGCGTAGGCGATCTCGTTTGGTCTGATGCCGACAAAAACGGCGTGTATGATGCGGGTGAATTGCCCGTCCCAGATGGAACAGTTGTCTCGCTCTATGCAGCGAATCCAACGACAAACACAGTCATTGGCGCAGCCCTGACAACGACAACCACAACCAGCGGAGCATACATCTTCGACGGTCTGGCTTCTGGAAATTACATTGTGGCAGTGAATTCTCCTGCGGGTACTGTAAGTACGGTGGATACCAACAATGCAGCCGATACAGCCAACCCAAATACCAATATCAACAATAATGATAATGGTCTGGGCATCCTCGGCGGAGCAGTCTACTCAAATGCTGTTCTATTAACTGCAGGGAGTTCTGGCGCGCAGAATAATAATATTGTAGATGATGGTACAGGCGCGCTGGTTGACCTTGGCGCCACACATAACCCCACCGTGGATTTTGGCTTTACTCCGGTCTTCTCGTTGGGTAACCGTGTCTGGCTTGATACCAACAACGACAGCCTTCTTAATAACGGTGAGGTTGGCGTAAACGGTGTCAGAGTTCAGCTTTACGACTCAACCGGTACAACTGAAATTCTAGTCGGTTTGGATGGTGTGCTTGGATCTGCTGATGATGGCCCGGACGGTATGCTTACCGTCAATGGCGGCTATTACTTGTTCAATGGGTTGGAGAAAGGCGATTACATGGTTGTCCTTCCATCTTCCAACTTTACGGGAGCGGGCGCTCTCATTGGCTATTGGTCTTCAGCGACCACGCGTAATGCCGCGGGCACGCTCACCGAAACAACTGCAGACCTTGCCAATACCGATATCGACTCCAACGATAATGGCACACTCCTCAGCGGGGCGGTAGTTTCCTCGGTTGTAACTCTCGGACCCCTCGTAACCTCGGAGCCGGCTGGTGAACTTGACCTGAGCCCAAGTGGACAGGGACAACCAGATACCCAGGCAAACATGACTGTAGACTTTGGTTTCTACACTATTACACTTGGCAGCCTGGTCTGGAGTGACGCGGATAACAGCGGCACGCTCAATAACGCAGAAGTTGGTATTAACAACGTGACCGTTGAACTATACCTGGCTGATAGTGCGGGCAATCCTGTTGGCGCAGCCATTGCCACAACCACAACATCTGGCGGGGGCTTGTACATTTTCACGGGTTTGTCGCAGGGCAGTTACTTTGTGCGCATCCCTGCAAATGAGTTTCTCGGAACAGGTGACTTGCGCAATTACTACTCCAGCACAGGCGGCGGAAGCGAACCCGCTCCCAACCCAGATACGGATTTCGATGATGGTGATGACAATGGCAGTGAAGTGGGCACGCTTGGCTTTGCTGGCGGCTACATCCAGTCTCTACCGTTCATCCTTACTCCGGGAGCCGAAGCCTCCATTGATAACCCCACCGGCACCACCAATGAACCGCGCGTAGACTTTGGTGTCTTCAATAGTGTTCGCACCGATCTATCCATCACAAAAACGGATAATATTACCTACTATCTGAAGAGTGGCACACTCACTTATGTCATCGTAGTTTCCAATGATGGGCCGGCAGATGTTATCGGCGCAATAGTTGCAGATACTTTCCCGTCACAAATTGCTTCAGCTACCTGGGTTTGTTCCGCAACGGGCAGTGCAGCTTGCAGCGCAAGTGGCAACGGTAATATCAATGACACAGTGGATATGCCAGTCGGCTCCACTCTCACATACACAGTGACTGCAACCGTAACTGCAGGTGCCACAGGTAATTTGGTCAACACAGCCACGGTCACACCTCCTACAGGAGTTATTGAAAACGACAATACAGACAACTCCGCTACAGATACCGACGAACCTGCGTCCATTACGATCAGCAAAGATGATGCGCTTACAGTAGTCGCGCCCAACTCTATTCTCACGTACACAATTATCGTCACGAACAATGGCGCTGTGGATTTGACTGACATCTCAATTTCTGATTCCCTGCCTGCGGAAGTTACCTACCAAAGTGCAACGCTTCCTCCTGCGAGCGCACCTGCTCCTGGAACTCCAGGCGGTACCCTCGTCTGGAACAGTGTCAGCCTGGCTGTGGGGGCATCCACGAACTTTACGGTAACGGTGCAAGTCAATCCAACAGCCGTTGGGCCAGCCCTCGCCAACACCATCACTGCCACAGACAGCGTCACCAAGGCAACCAACAGTGATACCGATACAGATGTAGTGACAAAAGACAAGACCAAGGCGCTTGTTGGAACAGATCAAACATTCACCCCTGAGATTCCTGTCTTACCTGCCACATTACGTCCAGTGGCAATTGGCGAAATTCTCACCTATCAGATCAGTATCGATGTTCCTGCAAATTCAACTCTGGTTGACCTCAAGGCTCTTGATATTCTGGATTCAGGCCTTGCCTTTGTAAGATGCGTCAGTGTTGACCCTGGTACATCTGGTGATCTCAGCACCGATCTGGCTGGCGGATTCAATGATGCATGCAATGCACCCACCAACCCAACCGTGGTGCGTGAACCGATTGGAAGCGCCAGTGCCATTGACGATGGGCGTCGTATGGAATTCACATTGGGTGATGTTTCCAATGCAAGTGCCACTACAACCAGAACCCTCAATATCTCTTATGAGGTGATCGTGTTGGATGTTGCTGCGAATGTGGACGGCGTCAATACTCTGAACAATCTGGTTACGTGGACATGGCTTGGCGGTTCACTTTCCGCCTCTGCCGACCCCGTGGAGATTGTTGAACCGAAACTGTCGATTGACAAGACAGCGCTGCCGTCCATTGCGGATTATGGCACCCCCATCAACTTTACGCTTTCCATTGAGCATACCGCTGAAAGTACCATAGATGCGTTTGATGTCATCGTCACCGATATCCTGCCGCCCGGGCTTCAATATGTAACTGGCTCGGCTGCTTCCTCAGGCCTGGCACCAGATGTTATCAATTACGATAATGGCACAGGAACGCTCACCTTTGTCTGGAATGCCTTCCCTCTGGGGTTGGATTCTACAATTACATTTCAGGCAATTTTCACTGGCCCCTCCCCCGTGGAGAATAGCGCCAATGTAGCCTGGACCAGCCTGCCGATTGACCCGCAGCCTATAACTGGCTTGCCAGTACAACGTTCGCTTTTCAATACCTTCTCCACTGAGCGTTGGTATGACCCGGCAGATCTTGTCAATGTCTACGGAGCCTCAGACAGTGTCCGAGTCAGGCTGCCAGACGAAGTAGATGAGTTGCCAGCCACAGGCTTTGCTCCCGGTCAGGTTACGATCCTGCCAGAACAGCCAAAAGATAAAATGTATGTCGCAACTGATATACGGGTTGAGATTCCCAAACTCGGCATAGACATGCCCATTGTGGGTGTGCCTCTTGTGGACGGGGAGTGGGATGTTTCATGGCTGGACGAACAGGCTGGCTGGTTGAATGGAACGGCGTTCCCCGGCTGGGATGGAAATAGTGTTCTTGCCGGGCATGTGGGCCTGCCCAGCGGCAACCCTGGTCCGTTTGCGAATATTGGCTCGCTTTCCTATGGAGATCAGATCATCATCCATGTGGACGGCCAGAAATATATTTATGAAGTGCGTGAGAACAAGCGTGTCAGTCCGTCTGCGGTTGCCCGTGTGATAAAACATGAAGAGTTACCGTGGATCACCCTGATCACTTGTAAATCCTACAATGAAGCAACAGGTACCTATACCTATCGCGTGGCTGTGCGTGCGGTGCTGGTCAGGACCGTTGCGGAGTAACAGCTAACAGTTAAGAAAGAAGCGGAGCATTCATCGTAGTGAATGCTCCGCTTCTTTTGTTATCCTGATCTTTCTTTTACATCAATTCTTTTTCTGCAATGGTGTTTTATTTTATCGCCACGGTAAGCTGTTTGCGTGTAAGGTTTCTGTTGGCAATGCAGAGCTTTTCTTTTGGCGTATAATCCGCCCACCCTTATAGTTACTCTTAATTTTGTGGAGAATAATTTGACCAACTTGCCC
>JAVBXV010000159.1 GCA_030824405.1 Anaerolineales bacterium
GCTCAACCGTCTTTTTTCTTATTTTACAAAGAAGGAAAGAACAATCAACCCAATGAAGAGTGAGCCTGCCACCAGACCAATGCGACGCAGGTCCTTCTTAACATTGGTGTAGTCTGGGTTGAATTCCGGACGAACCGCAGGGGTGTTCACAACTACTCTTGGGGTTGGTCGATTATTTTTCTTAGCCATTTTATTTCTCCTAATTTTGTAATCGCGCAAAAACAACAATGCGCTGGTCGTCAACAAGATATGGATAGCACGATATCAAGGTAACTGTTGGGCTGCCTGTGGATGCCATCACTTCCACGGCAGTGGGTTCTACAAGAACAGTACGGTCTACAATGTAAACATATTGCCGTTGTTGCGTATAAATGGTGATCTGGTCGCCGGGGGCGAGCCTATCTAAATAGCGGAACAATTCGCCATAAACATCATTGTGTGCCGAAAGGACAACGTTCCCATCCTGGCCAGGTTGCGCGGAGCCGAGATACTGCCCCACTCCCTTTTTCAATTGTTCCCAACCATCGCCCTGCACAATGGGCGCATCCAGATTCAAGGCGGGGATCTGAATACGAATGCCTTGATTGGGCGCAGGTGTTGGCAATGGAATATTCGCCAATGATTGCACCATGGGGCGCAAATGCTCAGGAATTTCTGCCACGTTCGGAGCGGTGTTTCCCTGCGCATCAGGCGGGGTGTGCCCGGAAGGCAGTACCACGGCCATCACCAAAGGGGTTGGCGTAACCGTCATAGGGTTTAGCGCAGAGACTACTTCAGTGTTGAGCGTTTGCAGTAAACCAAATCCATTCACCAGCACGGCCAGCAAACCGACCACTGCCAGAACTTCCACACCGAGGAGCAGGCGATCCATCAATTTACGGCGCGGGTTGGCAGGGGCAACTTCCAGCGTGGGCTGGCTCGCTTCTGTTGTATCCACTATCGGCGCGGAACGAGCCGAGTCAAAATCTGCCATATCTGGCGCAACGGAGACCACGCGTCCTGTGCGGCGATAATGCTCGAGGCGTTCCTTACGCGCGCCGCGTCGCTTTTCAACGAGAAGGCGGCGCAGTTCCTCAACAGAAAGTTCTTCGGGCGCTTTACGTCTGGCCATAGCGAAGGGATTATACCGCAAGTAAATTAATGGGATTGTCAATTTCAGGCACTATCGGTATAATAGCAATCCTTCGGACGGGTAGCTCAGTTGGTTAGAGCACTGCGTTGACATCGCAGAGGTCGTAGGTTCGAGCCCTATTCCGTCCACTGAATAAAAAAACGCTTCGACCGGGACGAGTACTTGGTCCAGTTTTCTGACAGAGAGTCAAAGTTGATAGTTGAGAGCTTTGACCAGAAACAACCAACGAAAACCACCCGCGAGCATGAGACAGAAAGCTTCTAGCGAGTAAGTTGAACGGATGGCTCCGTTACCAGCCTAAGAGATACTCCCAAAGTGGTCTCGATACAGGCAAGAAAAGCATTTGCCCTACTCGACCACCAAACAAGAGTAAATCGGGTGGAACCGCGTGAGATCAAACTCTCGTCCCGTTGTGGATGAGAGTTTTTGTTTTTTGGACGACAGACCGTAGACGATGGACAACGGTCAATGGTCCACGGTCTATCGTCCGTCGAAAGAAAGGAAAAGAAAATGGCACAAATTCAGGAAAAATATCAGGATACGTATTTGTATAAGATCCGTCACTCGGCGGCGCATGTCATGGCGCAGGCTGTGATGGAAATGTTCCCCGATGGAAAACCCACGATCGGGCCTCCAGTTGAAAATGGTTTTTATTATGACTTCGACCTGCCGCGCAACCTCACGCCCGAAGATCTCGAACAGATCGAAAAGCGCATGAGACAAATTGTGCAAGGCAAGCACGAGTTCAAGAAGACAGTCATCTCTGCTGAAGAGGCGAAAAAGATCTTTGCCGACCAGCCGTATAAACTCGAGTTGATCGAAGGACTCGAAAAAGGCGGCACAGACGAATACGGTCAGCCGCTGGATGGGCCGCCTGAGATCTCGATCTATCAGCAGGATACATTCACAGACTTGTGCCGTGGTCCGCACGTGCAAACCACGAAAGAGATCAAGCAGGACGCATTCAAGTTAATGTCCATTGCGGGCGCGTATTGGCGCGGCGATGAAAAGAACAAAATGCTCCAGCGCATTTACGGCACAGCCTGGGAAAGCAAAGACCAGTTGAAGGAATACCTCCATCAATTGGAAGAAGCCAAAAAGCGCGACCATCGCAAATTAGGCAAGGAACTGGAGATCTTCATCTTCGATGAAGAAGTTGGCCCAGGCCTGCCGCTGTGGCTGCCCAATGGCGGCATCCTGATCGAAGAGTTGGAAAAACTCGCCAAGGAAATGGAAGAAGCCGCTGGCTATTCCCGCGTGCGCACACCCAACATCACAAAGGAAGATCTCTTCATCCGGTCGGGACATCTCCCCTATTACGCCGAGAGCATGTACCCTCCAATGGAATTGGAAGGCGTAAAGTATTACATCAAACCGATGAACTGCCCGATGCACCACAAGATCTTCGGATCGAAGGGCCGTTCTTATCGTGAGCTGCCCGTGCGCCTCGCTGAATACGGAACATGCTACCGTTACGAAAAATCTGGCGAACTCTTTGGCTTGATGCGCGTCCGCTCGATGCAGATGAACGATGCCCACATCTACTGCGGCGAAGATCAATTCGAACAGGAATTCATGGGCGTGATCGCTTTGTATCACAAATACTTTGAGCTATTCGGCATTGACAAGTATGTAATGCGCTTATCACTGCACGCAAAACAGGGACTTGGCAAAAAGTATGTAGACAACGAACGCCTGTGGCTCAAGACGGAAGATATGGTGCGCCGCGCGATGATCAATGGCGATGTCCCATTTGTGGAGGTTGCAGATGAAGCCGCATTCTACGGCCCAAAGATCGACGTGCAGATTTGGTCCGCGATCGGACGTGAATTCTCACTTGCCACAAATCAAGTGGATTTTGCCGTACCCGAACGCTTCGACCTGAAATTCACGAACAAGGAAGGCGCGGACGAAATCCCGCTTTGTATTCACCGCGCGCCGCTGTCTACGCATGAGCGCATGGTGGGATTCCTGCTCGAACATTACGCAGGCAACTTCCCTGTCTGGCTTTCACCCGAACAGGTGCGTGTCATTTCGATCACAGACGCACAGAACGAATACGCAGAAAAGATCGCGAAGCAATTACGCGAAAACGGAATCCGCGCCCATGCAGATCTATCGTCACAGCGCATGAACGCCAAGATCCGTCAGGCACAGTTGATGAAAGTGCCGTACATGATCGTCGTTGGCGACAACGAAATGCAGGCCGAACAAGTGTCTCTGCGTGTGAGAGATGGCTCGCAGGAAAACAACATTCCCCTCGGTGATTTCATCACACGGGCAAAAGACAAGATCGTCAGACGCGCAAGCGAGCTGTAATAAAAAAAATGGAGAGCCGCTTGGCTCTCCATTTTTTTTATTTTCTTAGGAATTCATCAAACTCATTAAAGTCCACACGCGCCGTCATATCCAGATTCAATGGCGTGACCGCCACAATTTTCTTTTTCCGCAAGACATTCGCGTCCGTGTCCCCCTCTTCCTCTTCGAGCACTTCCGAATGTTTGTAACTGACTGGCCCAGGCTGCTCCCAGGAATCGCGTTCTGCAGGGACAGGGTCATAGTATCGGAGGCTGGAAAGCCTGGCGACTTGCCACTCAGTTTCAGGCGTGGCGTGAGCGGGCACTTCCACTTTCATCAAATGAATGCCATGGGAAAATTTCTTTGCAAGTAATCGTTTTGCGAAATACGCAGTGAAATATCCCGCAGTCTTAAAGTCAATTTCTTCCGAATGGCTCAAATGGTATTTCGTATCTGTCTCCAACGAAACGGCCAGCGCAGGAATGCCCAGCGAAGCCGCCTCCATCGCCGCGCCCACCGTCCCAGAGATCGTGATGCCATAACCGACGTTCTCGCCATAGTTAATTCCCGAAACGACCAGATCGGGTTTGTGCGGGACAATTTCCAAAATGCCATGCAGGACAGATTGGGCTGGCGAACCACCCACCGCATACACGCTCCACTCCTGACCGTTGACCTGCACCAGCTCCTTACGAATGATCCCATCTGACGTACTGGGCAAACTACGTCCCATGCCAGAAGACTGTTCGCGCGGCGCAGCGACAGTGACAAAACCGATCCTGGAAAGTTCACTCGCGGCGGCCCATAAGCCCGGCGACTGAATTCCGTCATCATTTGTTAAAAGAATGTGGGGTTTGCTATTGTTCATGTTTCTCATTATAAACAAAAAAACCGCCTTTCAAATGAAAGACGGTTTCTAGTGCCCTCGGCAGGACTCGAACCTGCGACCTATTGCTCCGCAAGCAAGCGCTCTAATCCACTGAGCTACGAAGGCATTCTTTATGCGGCTGGTATTTTACTGTAATGTCTTGGGATGGTCAAGGTGCTTGACTGACTTGCCACCTGCAAGTAAAGTCGAACCCGTTCGGTATGCGGGAGTCGCCAAGTGGTAAGGCATCAGCCTTCCAAGCTGATATTCGTGGCCCTCGATAGACGCAGTACCCATATATAGTTTCATTTGACTTGAAAATCACCTATCCCTCTACAGGTAGGTGATTTTATGTTATCTAAAACGGACGAAAAACAGAAGTGGGCATTAGCCTCGTACGCCCTCCGAGATGCGTATACCGACTTTATCTTGTCACGGCAAGCCATGCTTTGCTCGCCGAAAACATTAAGTTGGTACACATTTACTTTGGGGAAAGTGATCGACTGGTGGGTTGAGAACGGCATCACAACTCCACAGGAAATCGAAGCACGACATGTACGGGCCTACCTATCCCACATGGCCGAGAAGAGACTGGCTGACACTTACATCCACAATCATGCTCGCGCGATCCGAACTCTCCTAACCTTCTTTCTCAATGAAAAGTATATAACGGCACAGATCACCTTCCAAATGCCAAGTATGGCGGACAAACGTTTACCATGCCTGTCCACCGAGGATGTTCAAAAACTATTAGCCGATTGTCAAAACCCAAGGGACAAAGCCGTCATATTATTGATGGTCGATACTGGATTGAGACGCGCAGAAGTGTGTGCGCTTAACTGGGAGGATGTTGAAGTCTCCAATGGTCTGGTAAGAGTAGTTCGAGGGAAAGGCGGTAAAGCCAGGAGTGTTGTGGTGGGAGTATCTACGCGCAGAGCATTATTGGCCTATCGACGGCAATTAAACCCACAACCCGATCAACCATTATTCCAAACAAAAGAAGCGGGTCGTTTTACGAACAACGGGCTGCGATCCCTTTTGCTCCGTGTCGGCGAGCGCGCTGGTGTGAAAGTTACTCCTCATGCACTGAGGAGAACTTTTGCCACCATGTCACTTCGAGCCGGGATGAACCTGCTTCACTTACAAGGTTTATTAGGACATTCCACCATCGAGATGACGCGCAGGTATGTACAGATGGTTGATGATGATCTCCTGGAAGCTCATAAAACCCATGGGCCTATTGACAACTTCCTGCGTGCATCAAAACGAAACCCATAATCAAGCTAATGTCCAAAATCAAACAGGGAGTGGAATGGATAAATCACATGTTTCTTGAATTCAAGCCGGGAGGAAGGTGACGAGTAGGGTGAAAGCCCCGATGAGCTTGAATGCTGGCCGTTCTGATATCACAAACCACACTTACGCTGAAAGTGATATTAAAGTTGGATCTATGGGACTACGCTATTGAACCTGAAGAACTGGAGATAAAAATTGGATAATTTTGAGCACTTGGAACCAAATGAAATGGAAGTCTGGGAAAATTTCCGACAAAAATACGAACATCAGTTTCCGACACCAGAAAAGCCCGTTGCACACCTGATGAGTACGATTGGTTGGCAGTTCACCATGATCCTGATCCAATCAATTGGAGCGATCACACTCGCCTCACTCAGAACCGCTTCGATGTTCTTCGCTGCCGCAGCCGGCTCAGATACCTTGTTGAAGTACGGTGAAGCGATCTCCGCCGTCATTACTGTAGAAGTCGGCATCGTTGTATTCGCCGCTATCAGAGCAGAGCAAGAGAATAGTAAACACACTGACGACGAGCAGAAGGCAACTATCAAGGTCTCCCTGACGCGTTTATGGTGGGGTGAAGGACTTGCCTTGATTATCTCTGTAATGGCTGGACTTGGCGTGTCATTCAATGGCTTTGGTCTCAAAGTCCCTTTTTTCCTCTGGGGACTTTCGATCGCGATTGGAGCCGGCGCTTCCATCATTGCCGCCGTGTCGGGAGACATTCTGGGCGCCATGCTGGCACGCTTTGGGAATATTCGTGACAAGATGGCACGGGACTACACCACGGAACTTCATGTTTGGCGCTCCAACCTGACAGCTTCCTGGGAGAAATCTCCTGAACGCGAGATTGTTCGCAGCAACACCACCTTGCTCATGAAACAACTCAGGGCTGAGCGCGCCAAAGGTTCGTCAGTTCGTTCGGTTCGTCAGCGAACTGGAGTGAATTCACCGAGCCAACCGAACGTAAGCCCTGTGGCTCAGAAGATATTCGATTACTTGCTCGCAAATTCCAATGGGTCAATTCCAGGTCCCAAACAAGTCGAGGAAGCACTTGGCGTTTCCAGAGGATATGCATCGGAGCAGATTAGGGTCTGGCGTAATGCTCATCCAGAGTTTCCTAATCCAGAGATGGTGGTCAATGGATCCTGATTTCACGTCTTATCAAATATCTCGAACAATCCTAAACCTACTTTCCGGCAACGGAAACATTAACTGAGCTATAGCAACGAAGATTGGAGGTCATTATGAACATGGATTTACACCTGTCACAGGCAATGGAAAGTTTTATGCTCAATTGCCACTCGGAACGCAAAAGTCCCAAGACCATACAAGGCTACCGGGATGTTCTTACTCGGTTCATCAACTTAACCACAGACATCCCAGTTGATCAATTGACACCAGACCACATACGGGAATACATCGCATCTCTCGTGAACCTGCCGGGCAAGGTTGACGGCAGGCAATTTAGTTCATCCTCCATATTGAAACATTATCAAGTTATTCGGACCTGGGTAAGGCGGATGTATGCCCAGGAGATGATCACCACCTGTCCGACAGATAAAACGAAGGCACCTGTACTTGGTAAGCTTCTTCCTTCCGCTCTTACAGATGACGAGGTGAAGGCTTTGTTTCGTCATATCAAGGAGGAACAAGGTCGAATAGCCCGTTTTCGTGACCAGGTTATCTTCACACTCTTTCTCGACACTGGGATGCGTTTGAATGAAGTAGCATGTCTGACTGTGGATGATCTTAATATCAAAGAAGGTCTGATCCACATCAAGAATGGCAAAGGCTCAAAGGAGGGTAGTGTCCCAATGGGTAACCACCTGGCTCGTGATCTGTATACCTATTTGCATCGTTATCGTCAGGCTAACCTTGGCGAGAAGGCTCTCCTCATTGGTAAAAGCGGCTCCGCTCTTGGCTACGAAGGAATGGCTGTAATGGTAAGACGAGCCATCTCCACAATTCGTGTTGGAGAGGGAAAGCGCGGCGCACACGTTCTGCGTCACACAATGGCTACCAACTTCCTAAGGGCTGGTGGAAGTATTGAAGCCCTGCAGAAAATTCTACGTCACAACGACATCAGGATCACTCAAATATATTTACATCTGACAACGGAGGATATTATCGAGGAACATCGAAGGGTCGCCCCACTGGATTTCGTTTATCAGCAACGTCGATAAAAGGTTTTACCTGCTAACTATCTCTCCTCTCAACAAGGATATTTACAATGGATACCTTTTGGTTTGTCATACTCTATAACCCTTTCGTCGCTCCCAATCAGATGGAGGTCAATGCTTGGGAGGAGAGCTGTATGATCACAGGCTGGATGAGTTCTATGAGTGGGCTTTCTGACGTCGGAGACCATCTTTATGCTAGGTATACCGACACGGAGCGTCCACCCGTGTAGTCTGGGAGAGGTAGTGGAGCAACAAGATTGCCATTGGGGGGGGTATCTCACTTTGATCATAGTAATATATTAGCATTTGTCCTCATTTACCACCGAAGCAAAATATTGAAAATGAAAGAGTGGCAATTTACCAGAAAGTTCACCGCAAATTATTCGACAAAACCCCTTCACGGGTCTATACTTGATAAATCAGCCTGCTGGATTATTATCCCGCTGGTACTTGATAGGAACTACGCGATACTAGCGCGTAGCGGATAGGGAAATGTACCGAAGCACAATCCTGCCGCCTGCGCAAATTGCGTGGGCAGTTTTGTTTTTTTACGATCATGAAACCCTTTTTCTGCATCACAATGGTACTTTGTCAAAGGATCAGCTAGGCATGATAGATTTTCTCAGTGTAGAGAGTAAATTACGATGGAATATTCAGAGTTAATTGCCAAGCGTTACAGCGTGAGAGCGTATCGCCGTGACCCAGTCGAAGATGAGAAATTGCAGGCTGTTTTAGAAGCTGCACGTCTCGCGCCAACTGCCGCTAATCGGCAGCCTATCCAATTGATAGTGATGCACACGGCTAGACGAGAAGAAGAGATCGGGAAAATTTACCGCCGTCCGTGGTTTGTCCAGGCTCCGCTGGTGATTGCAGTTTGTACAATTTCTTCACAGGCATGGGTGCGCGAAAGTGACAAATTCAATGCCCGCCTGATTGATGCGGCAATTGTAGCTGACCACCTAATTCTGGCGGCAGCCAATCTGGGATTGGGTACCTGTTGGATCGCAAATTTCAACGTCGAGGCTGCACGCAGTGTATTACAACTTCCTGCTGAAGTTGAACCAGTCATCCTCACGCCCCTTGGCTATCCAGCCGATGAGCCTGGACCGAAAATCCGTAAACCGCTGACTGATCTGGTACGTTACGAACATTGGTAAGAAATTAACCTTTTCAGTTATTATTAACCATCTTTAAGTGGGGTATTCTTCCAAAAGGAAAAACATGAAACACTTTCTTCGCGTCACTACGGCTCTTCTCTTTCTGGCAGGGATCATCTGGCTGATCGTTGATCCTGGCTTTGACGCTTTGATCGCCTTCCTTACAGGGATATTGACACTGATTGGCTCCTTTGTTACTGACAAAAAAGGTGAAGCCGAGACAGTTGACCAGCGAAATCGCCGCATTATGCTGGGACATGTTGAGAATTTCTGGGTCAAGGGGATTTTGGAGAAATCATTGCATGGCGCGGCGTTGTTGGATTTGGGAATTAAAGAAGACACTGGTGCGCTAAATTATCCCTGGACAATCAAAAGAGAAGCAAACAAAGATATCTTGCCAGCAGGGACATCCATGCTGGAGGTTTTTCATGAGATTGGTATGGGACGTTCGTTGCTTATTCTCGGTGCACCTGGCTCGGGTAAGACTACCATGCTGTTGGAATTGACCCGCCAGTTAATTGACCGTGCCCGTGAGGATGTAACCGAGCCTATTCCCGTTGTATTCAACCTATCCTCCTGGACAGAGAAACTTACCCTTGCGGACTGGCTGGCAAGGGAGTTGAACGTTATTTACACCATACCCAAAAAGACAGCGCCGACTTGGATAAAAGAAAACAAAATGCTCTTGCTCTTGGATGGACTGGATGAAGTGAGACAGGAAAGCCGCGACCAATGTGTAGATGCGATCAACCAGTTCAGAAAAGAAAACGGGCTAACGAGTATGGCGGTATGCAGTCGCATTCAGGATTATGCCGAACTCGAAACACGATTGTCTTTTGATGGCGCGATTGAAATTCAACCGCTCGCATCAAAACAAGTGAGTAATTATTTCAAGCGTTTTGGCAATGAGCTAGCAGGTATTCGGCAAATTCTTGAAAAAGACACTCTGTTACGCGAGATGGCAGAAACGCCACTCTTCTTGAGCATTATGACGTTAGCCTACCGAGATACAGAAAGGAAGAATATTCTGGTCTCTGAAAATTTAGATATTCAGCGGAAACATCTCTTTGATACTTACATAAGTCGCATGTTCGAAAGACCTGAGCGTTCGAAAAATTACAAGTTTAAAAAACTTGATGTATTACTTTGGCTTTCATGGCTGGCGCAAAAAATGATTAATTACAACCAAGCTCCATACTTAGTTGAGAATATGCAACCCAAATGGCTAGATCAGAAAAATCAAATGACTTACAGGATGGTTAGCGGGCTAGTCGTTGGATCAATATTTGGACTTGTTGTCGCGCTAATTTTCGGGCTAGTTGGTATCTCGCTTGTTCCGTGGTGGGATTTGCGGGCTAAATTTATTATCGAAGGATTGCGAGAGGGTTTAATTTTTGGGTTGATTGTAGGGTTATTTTTCTGGATCCGCGAAATTGACATAATAGACACTTTAATTTGGGAATGGAAAAAAGGAGGAAAAGGATTAATAATCGGACTTGCTTTAGGTGTAATATTTGGGCTGATTGGTTGGACTATCGGTGGATTAAGTTTTGGTTTAAGCAGTGGGCTGATATTTGGTTTGATTATAGGGCTAGGTGGTCAGCTAAGTAAAATTGAAATGGTTGATTATCTAACTTGGAATTGGAAGCAAGGAATAATAGGGTTAAGTTTTGGTTTAGGTGGTGGAGTAATTGTTGGATTAATTTTAGGGCTTAAGGAAAAAGTGGATATTAATCTAGGAAGTGGTGTGGTTGGCAGCTTGCAGTTCGGATTAGCTGGCGGGCTGTTTACTGGATCTGTTGCAGGACTAATTTTTGGATTAATTTTGGGGCTGATTGCAGGGTTGAATGCAAGATTAATTAGCCAAACATCATTCCCAGGACAAAGGGTTTATTTTTCAGCAAGAAATTTCTCCATAGTGTTTTTGGCATCTGGGTTGATTAGTGTATTGGTTTTGAGGTTGTCGTCCATTTTTACTGGCAATTTCATAGTTTCTGTTATAACTTACTTGACCTTGCATCTTGGGTTAATTACTGGGCTTATTGGCGGGTTATGGCTTGGAGGTTTCGCTGTTATTCAACACTATACTTTACGTCTTGTTTTAACAAGAAGCGCATTTCTCCCCTGGAAATTAATATCGCTCCTTAACCACTGCGTTGACCTGATCTTCCTGCGCCGCGTGGGAGGTGGATATATTTTCGTGCACCGCTCGTTGATGGAGCATTTCGCGACGATGTATGTTGAAAAAGGGTAAAAGTGCTTTCCGACATCAGAGTTTCTGGCCTCTTTTCGTATAATCTACCCAAAGGCTATATGACACTGATAGGTAACTGTAGAGTTTTCGATGCTAAACAATAGCTATACTTACCGGCTACAGTTGCATCCTTGTATGTGTTTGGTTGAATTTAAACATGGGAAATCATGACTGTAATTTATGGGAGGAATTAATGGATGTCACCCTTGATCAAAACAAAAAGTGAGCAGCGAACTGCCAGACAACAAGGTGGGAATATATAAGCATGAAATGGTGCGGATAAATAATCCTACCAATTGACATTGGGGTAATCACAACAAATACGTCAAGGAAGAAAAATGAACAAAACCATCGCAACTATCTTGACAACAGTACTAGCTAGCAGCTTGGCAGCCAATGGACTGTTGGGATTTCAGATATCCAAAAAGAACAAAACGATTACTGAATATTCAGCCAAATTATCAACGACAATCACTGAATTACAAACAAACAAAATATTCCTTTCACAAACTCAGGATCAACTTTCACAAACCCAGGGAAAGCTAACCCAAACCAAAACAGACTTGGCTGCACAAATAACGCAGAATGGCTCTTTGAATGAGCAAGTTACGGCATTGACAAACGATAACAATACCCTATTTCAAAAGCTGGACAGTTTTATGTGTTCCTCAAGATTAGATCCTCAACAGGTGATGTCGGCGGGAACAAATGAAAGCCTGATTGATCCGATCAATAAAGTACTTGAGCAGAAAAATAGTGGAAGTATGGTTTATCAAGGATACACTTTTTTTTGGAATAACAGTAAAGATGCCTTGTTTACTTATTTCGATAAAGAACAAAAGAGTGAACTCGTAGCTACTATATGGGATTTTGATACAGGAAATTTATCAGCAGTCTATAACATTAACCACAATTGTTTTTTTACTCTGTTCACCAATGACTTTCCATAGGCGAAGTTGAGGTGAATTACAGGTTAAATTTATCTTCGCAAATCCCCACTTGTTGGAGTATTTCGTAGTGATATACCCAGAAGAAACATAATCATTTTCCGACACCAGAAACTCTTACCATGAAAATCTTTGGCGTTGACTTTACCAGTGTTCCCAGTTCAAAAAAGCCCATTACCTATGCCCAATGCCGTCTGGATGAAGATGGCTTGTCTTTGGAGAATTCTGTTTCCCTCAGATCATTTGATGAGTTCGAGAACTTCCTTCAACAGCCAGGCCCTTGGGTGGCAGGGATGGATTTCCCTTTTGGTCAGCCGCGCAAACTAATCGAAAACATGGGCTGGCCACAAACGTGGGAGGGATATGTCCGTCAATTATCTCCCCTGACTAAACAAGACTTTGACGCATTACTAAAGACTTATCGCGATGCGCGACCCAGCGGTGATAAACAACACCTGCGCCGAACTGATGAAATTGCGAACTCCAAAAGCCCAATGATGGTGTATGGCGTTCCTGTAGGAAAAATGTTTTTGGAGGGTTCCAGAAGGCTTCTTGATGCAGGCGTAAGTGTTTATCCATGCCGGGAGAGAAATGATCCGCGTGTGGTCGTTGAAGCCTATCCCGCATTAGTGGCGCAGCGCTGGATCGCAAATCGCAGTTACAAGAATGACGAGAAAAAGAAGCAGACACCTGCGCTAATATCTGCTCGCGAAGATATTGTTCGCGGTTTGCTTTCAAATAATACCCAAAGGTATTTTGGGTTCAATGTTCTCTTCAGTAGTGACTACGCCGAAAATTTCATCGGCGAGGGTTCTGGAGATCAACTGGATGCTCTCTTGTGCGCTGTTCAAGCGGGCTGGGCTTATACCCAGCGGAAACATAATTATGGCATCCCAACAGACTGTGATCGGTTGGAAGGCTGGATAGCAGATCCTGGGATGGATATTATGAATTCACTCGTTTTATAAGTGGACATGTGAAATCCTAAAACAACTTTCCGACGCCAGAAAATTATTGCAGCCCTACCCTTTATAAAACAACTCCAACCCATCGATCAACTTGCGGAACATCCCCTCAAACTTGACATCATCCTCCCAGGCAGAAAAATCAAGGATGTTGTACTCCATAATCTGTTCCATAACCCGCTTCGGCCAGGGACTGGATTTCCAGCTATCATCCAATGCAATAGGACATAATACATCTCGTCCCATATCCTTCTCCAATTCTCTCGCCGTGCGGACTTCATGCTCTACCCAATCACTCTTGATTGAATTTTGTGAGAGCACCAACAACACAGTTCGGTTTTGGCTGATTGCCGTATCAATTTGTTTCTCAATCCGCCCAGCTTTCATATCGTGAATATCTCGCCAAAACCGTACACCTTTTGCATTGAGTTGGTTTTCAATCTTATCAACAAACTGGGTATCTTCATGGCTATAGGAGATAAAAAGAGGAGAAATCTGAATAGCCTGACTTACCTGCAAATCGTATGCCTTGTATAGAATTTTATTCCTCTCGTCATTATTCAAGTCGGGGTTGTATAGCTTCACCATTTCAATTTCCCAATCGCTCAGCCCACATCCCCGAAGGAAAGTATTATGGATATGTCCTTTAGAGAGCTGGAATGTGTTTGATCCAATCGTAGAAGGCCTAATGTGCCTCACTGTATCCAGCCCAATAACACCGATAAATTGGACAAAAGAGAAGATTGTTAAGCCTACCATTGCATTGGTGAGATCGGTCTCGAAGAGATCAATCTCCCTGAAGTTGGTTTCTAAAAGATCAGCGTCGCAGAGGTTTACTTTTTCAAAATGAGTTTTAATAAAACTAGCATTTTCAAATTTGGCTTTCCTTAGATTTGCTCCAGCAAGATGGGTTTCTTCTAGAATAGCACTATTGAGAGCTGCGTTAACAAGGCTTACTTCACTGAGATTAGCTTGATAAAGAACAGCCTTATTGAGTTTGGCTATACTGAGTTCTGCTCCAGTGAGATTAGCATTCCTGAGATTTGCCCCATCGAGATCTGCGGAAAAGAGATCAGAGCCAATGAGGCTGGATCTAAAGAGATTGGCTTTGCTTAAGTTAAATCTCCTGAGATTGGCATGATCGAGATTGGCAAAATTGAGGTCAATCGTGATATTTGGGTTTTCATCTCTCCACTTATTCCAAACCTCAACACCCTGCTTCAAAATGGACAGTTGCTCTTCATTCGCCATGTGACTTGTCCTTATAAAACAACTCCAACCCATCAATTAATTTGCGGAACATACCCTCAAACTTGACATCATCCTGCCACGCGGAGAAGTCAAGGATGTTGTACTCCATAATTTGCTCCATCACCCGCTTCGGCCAGGGACTTGACTTCCAGCTATCATCTAATGCGATAGGACACAAAACATCTCGTCCCATGTCTTTTTCTAATGCTCTAGCTGTTCGAACTTCATGCTCCACCCAATCACTTTTGATTGAATGTTCAGAGAGTATCAATAATACAGTTCGGTTCTGGCTAATGGCGCGGTCTATCTGGGTTTCTATCCGTCCAGCTTTCATCTCGTGAATATCGCGCCAAAAGCGGATACCTTTTTTGTCGAGTTTCCTTTCAATATTATCTACGAATACTCCGTCGCCGTGACTGTATGAGATAAAGAGGGGGGAAATCTGAAGGGCCTGTTTTGCGCGTAAATCATATATCCTGTATAACGTGCGGTTGATTTCATCATTCGTCAAACTCGGATTATAAAGCTCTGCTTGCTCAATTTCCCAGTCACTCAATCCACATCCTCTTAGAAAGATTTCTGAAATTTTGCCCATCGAGTTAAGTAACGCATAAGTTGTAACAGGTGAGGACGCACCATGTATTACAGTATCCAATCCTAGTGATTTACCCAGTCCATAGCTTCCGAAAATTGTCATATAAGCCTTGGAGCCTGCAAAATTACACTTTCCTGTATATCCATAACTAAAATTGGTTTCCAAAAGGTCAGATCCATATAAGCTAGCTTCCTCGAGATTTGCAAATGACAAATTGGCCCATCTAAGCCGAGCGCCATCCAAAGTAGCACCTGAGAGATCAGTCTTGCGCAAAAGAGCTTTAGTCAAGTCCGCTCCACTAAGTTTGGCACGGCTTAGATTGGCGCCTGCAAGAATAGCGTTCTCTAATTTGGCATTTGAAAGGTTTGCATTACTGAGATCCACGCCATCAAGATCAACCCCCGTGAGATCAGTTCCACTGAGGTCGACACCACTGAGATTAGCCGTAATCCAGGTGCCTATCCAGATATCTTCTTCCCAAACCCAGACTTGTGTTTTGAACACAAGTTTTCTGAGATCAGCACCGCTCAGATCGCCATGAACCTTTGGATAAATTTCTCTCCATTTATTCCAACCTACGATGCTAAGTTTCAACAATGCTAATTGCCATGTATTCGCCATGTTGACCTACCCTTTATAGAACAGTTCCAACCCATCAATCAACTTGCGGAACATCCCCTCAAACTTGTCATCATCCTTCCACGCGGAGAAATCGAGGATGTTGTACTCCATGATCTGCTCCATGACCCGCTTCGGCCACGGACTGGATTTCCAGCTATCATCCAACGCAACGGGACATAAGACATCGCGTCCCATATCTTTCTCCAGCCCACGCGCCGTGCGGACTTCATGCTCCACCCAATCACTCTTGATTGAATTTTCAGAAAGAACCAACAACACAGTTCGGTTCTGACTGATTGCCCGATCAATTTGCTTTTCCATTCGCCCAGCTTTCATATCGTGAATATCTCGCCAAAAGCGGATGCCTTTTTTATTCAATTGACTTTCGAGTTTATCAACAAATGTACTATCACCATGGCTGTATGAGATAAAAAGCGGCGAAACCTGCAAGGCTTGAGTTGCACGAAGATCATATATCTTATAAAGAATTTTGTTTATCTCTTCATTGCCCAAATCACGGTTATAAATTTTTACCTCTTCAATCTCCCAATCGCTCAAGCCACAACCCTGTAGAAAGACTTCGGGGATTTTCCCTTGAGATTTGGCAATTGTATCTGTCCCAATAGTAGAAGGACCCATATGATATATTGTATCTAAATCTATTGCCTTGCTCAGATCTAAAGATCCAAAAGTCGTTTTTCCCACTACTGCACTCAAAAAACTGCACTCTACAAGAAGGCTTTCATTGAAATTGGCTCCATTGAGATTGGCATCACTGAGATTAGCTCCAGTGAGATTGGCTTTAGCGAGATTGGCTTCCATAAGATAGGCTTCAGTGAGATCGGCTTTGCGGAGATCAGCTTTAAAGAGAAGGGCTCCAATGAGATTAGCTCCAGTGAGGTTGGCGCCATTCAAATTGGATCCACTGAGATCGGTATTGCTGAGGTGTGCTCCAATGAGATTAGTATCAGCGAGATCAGCCCTATTGAGATAAGCCCCATTGAGATCAGCATCATTGAGATAGGCTCTACTCATATTGGCATCTCTCAAATTGGCACCAAAGAGATTTGCCAAACCGAGCTGGGCTTCACTGAGGCTAGATCCACCGAGATCAGCTATAGATAAATCAATCTCTTCATCAGGGTGACCCTCCCTCCACTTATTCCAAACCTTGACACCCTGCTTCAAAATGGACAGTTGTTCTTCATTCGCCATGGGACTTATCCTTATAGAACAATTCCAACCCATCAATCAACCTGCGGAACATATCCTCGAATTTATCTTCATCCTCCCAAGCGGAGAAATCAAGGATGTTGTATTCCATAATCTGCTCCATAACCCGCTTAGGCCAGAGGCTGGACTTCCAGCTATCATCCAACGCAACGGGACACAGCACATCGCGCCCCATATCCTTCTCCAACCCTCTTGCCGTGCGGACTTCGTGCTCTACCCAGTCACTCTTGATTGAATTTTCAGATAGTACCAATAACACAGTTCGGTTCTGACTGATTGCCCGATCAATTTGGGTTTCTATTCGCCCCGCCTTCATATCATGAGTATCACGCCAATAACGGATGCCTTTATTGTTGAGAGCCTTTTCTATTTTATTTACAAATGAACTGTCACCATGACTATAGGAGATAAAAAGGGGAGAAACCTGAATAGCCTGACTTGCTTGTAAATCATATATTTTGTATAAAATTTTGTTTCGTTCATTGTTGCTAAGCTCAGGGTTGTACAACTTAACCATCTCAATTTCCCAATCGTTCAACCCACAGCCTTTTAGAAAGACTTCAGGGATCTTTCCCTTTGATAGAAGGATTGTATCTGTTCCAATTGTAGAAGGCGCATCATGGCTTATGTCTACCAATCCCAGAGTCTCACTCAAATCTACATTCCCGAAAATGGTATCTTCCACTACAACATTAGAAAAATTGCTTCCTGCAAGATAGGCACTATTCAGATTTGCACTGATGAGGTTGGCGTTCTTGAGATTGGCATCCTTAAGGTTGGCTTTGGTCAAGTTGGATAGCGTTAAATCGCTTCCACTAAGATTAGCATTCACAAGGATGGCGTTACTGAGATCGGCAAAGACAAGTGATGCATTACTTAGATCAGATTGTAAAAGCAAGGCTTTTCTGAGATTAACCCTAGAGAAAAGAGCATCCTTAAGATTTGCCTCACTAAGGTCAATCTGAATGTGTAAATTCTCCTTCCTCCACTCATTCCAAACATCTACCCCCTGCTTCAAAATGGACAGTTGCTCTTCGTTTGCCATGTGACTTCTCCCTTTCCATTAACTGACCCGATAATGCAAAAGTATAAGACAAAAATTGTCTTTAGCCTATAATACCGAAGTTTCTGACATCAGAAACTTTCCTCCTGTATAATCGGGGACATCGGAGACTTTTCATGGCAATCAAAAAATCGGAACTTTACTCATCCATCTGGGCGAGCTGCGACAATTTGCGTAGTGGCAGCGGTATGGATAGTTCACAGTACAAGGATTATGTCCTTGTAATCTTGTTCATCAAATATGTGTCGGATAAATATGCGGGACAAAAGAACCCGTTAATTATCATCCCCAAGGGTGGAAGTTTTGCAGATATGGTCGCTGCAAAGGGAAGCAAGGATATTGGAAATAGAATTAATATCATTATCGGGGCGCTTGCCAAGGCGAATGGTTTGAAGGGCGTAATTGACCAGACCGATTTCAATGACCCTAATTTGCTAGGGAAGGGCAAGGATATGGTGGATACGCTCACGAAGTTGGTCGCCATCTTTGAGAACCCCGCATTGGATTTCACCAAGAACCGAGCCGAAGGCGATGACCTGCTGGGCGATGCCTATGAATATCTCATGCGGCACTTTGCCACCGAGAGCGGTAAGAGTAAGGGACAGTTCTACACGCCTGCCGAAGTCTCGCGGATTATGGCGAAGGTGATCGGCATCAGCCAAGCCGACAGCGCAAACACGACCCTCTATGACCCCACCTGTGGATCGGGTTCGCTGCTGCTCAAAGCGGCGGATGAAGCCAGAGTGAAGATCAGCATCTACGGACAGGAAAAAGATAACTCTACGGCGGGCTTGGCGCGCATGAACATGATCCTGCATGACAACCCGTCGGCGGAGATCTGGAAGGACAACACCCTCTCCGAGCCGCATTTCAAAGACCCAAAAACTGGACAGCTCAAGCAGTTCGATTATGCGGTTGCCAATCCCCCATTCTCCACTAAAGCGTGGACAAATGGCTTCAACCCTGCACAAGATCTATATGGTCGCTTTGAAGATGGCATGCCGCCCGAGAAGAACGGCGACTATGCCTTCCTCCAGCATTTGCTGCGCTCGCTGAAAAGCACGGGCAAAGGCGCGATCATCCTGCCGCATGGCGTGCTCTTTCGCGGCGGCGCGGAAGGCGTTATCCGCAGGAACCTGATCAGCAAGGGCTACATCAAGGGCATCATCGGTCTGCCTGCAAATTTATTTTACGGCACGGGCATTCCCGCCTGCATCATCGTGCTGGATAAGGAAAATGCCGCAGGGCGCAAGGGCATCTTTATGATCAACGCCAGCCAGGGCTTTGTGAAGGACGGCAACAAGAACCGTCTGCGCCATCAAGACCTGCACAAGATCGTGGATGTCTTCACCCGTCAGCTCGATGATGATCCC
>JAVBXV010000425.1 GCA_030824405.1 Anaerolineales bacterium
CAGACCAGGAATATCCAACAGCCTCGGACGCGCCCCCGTGGAAATGACAATATTGTCTGCTGTCAAAGTCCGCGTGGAACTATCAGGCGCGCTGACCTGTATTTCACGCGGCGCGCTGAATTTTGCCCAACCGCGAATAAAGGTTATATTCTTTATATTCTGAACTTCTTCGGTCTCTTTGTCGCGCAAGGCATCGCGCTTGCGAGTCACTTCACGCACAACCTCGTCCGCCTGCATGCCTGGCTTAAAATTCTTCGCCAAATGGATCAAGGTTTTGGATGGCACACAACCGACATTTGTACAGTCACCGCCCACATGGTTGCCTTCTACAAAGGCAACCTGTTTTCCCAGCCCCGCCAGCCCAACAGCAACGGTCATACCGCCCGAGCCTGCACCAATTACGATCGTTGAAAAATGTTCCGTCATTTTGAAATCCCTTCCCGTTTTTTGAATATTCTTGAAAGTACAATACTCACTATGAAAATTGCAATTGAAAATCCCAATGTCACAGGATTGAGCTTTGGCAAAGCGCCGTCAAAACTTTCGATGGAGGACCCAAATCCAATGAAGGCCATTGTTCCAGGAACGGAACCAAGTGCGGTGGCGAGGATGAACGGCCAGTACTTAATCCGCAAAAAGCCCGCCAGATAACTGACCGCGTCATACGGCAGAAAAATGAAACGCATGATCATCACCGTTTCAAAACTGTTCTCTCGCATTCTCCGCGCATAGCGTTGAATAAGATTATCCGAACCATCGTCTTTCAGCATGCCTTCGCCAAAAAAATGACCGACAAAATATGCGATCGTTGAAGAGATGTTGCTGGCAATGATGGTGTACAGCACGCCCAGAAAAGGCCCGAACACAAATCCACCTGCCAGTGTTAGAACGGTAGATGGAAATAAGATCAAAGGACGTATTGCATATAAAATAATATAGATTATGGGACCCCAAAACCCAGTCGACAGAAAGGCCAGCATCTGCTGCATGACCTGAAGCGTAGAAAGGTGATTGGTTTTTGCATACCACTGGTAAATACTCACCAGGATCACCCAGAAAATCAGAGCGATCAATTTTTGAGCATGTTGCTGAAACCAGCTGTATAAAGTTTTCTCTTTTATTGGAATACTCTGTAATTTATCGGTCATGGATCGTGTTACTCCTTGCCCTACTGAGAACAACCGATTTGTTTTTCTTACCTTTTTATCGCCCCTGATCTGGGTTGTTCACTCGTAAGTATTCCTGCAAGATGCAGTTCAGAATCGTAGTAAAAATTCATAATCATGGACACAAATACTCATGGAAATCGACAAACCACTTCTCAAATCTCTGTTAATCATGGCCGATATTATCGAGGCACGCGACCCATACACAGGTGGACATGTCTGGCGAGTTTCTCAATTTGCCAAATTATTGGCCGCCAAAATTGGGCTTCCTGAAGATGAAGTCATCAGGATCAGCATTGCCGCCTACTTGCATGACATGGGCAAGGTTGGTATCCCTGATGATATTTTACAAAAGGCTGAGGCGTTGACCGACGCTGAATACGCCATCATCAAAACACACCCATCCATCGGGTGGAAATTACTCAGTGGACATCCACTGGCAGATTTGGTAGTCTCTGCCGTAAAAGAGCATCATGAGCGGATTGACGGGAAGGGGTATCCGAATGGATTGCGCGGCGAAGAGATTTCGCTGACTGCGCAAATTGTTAGTGTTGTGGATGCCTTCGATGCCATGACCAGCACGCGGTCATATCGTAAGGGAATGTCCGTTGATCTCGCGCTTGACCGCCTTCATGAAAGTTTAGGAACACAATTTGATGCACGCCTCGTCCATGACATGTGTGAATTGGGACAGGCGGGTGATCTGGCTCATATCGTTGGTCACGCTGCTGCAGGAATTCCCATCGTGACCTGTCCGCACTGTGGGCCTGTCATTGCCATTCCCCGCAACACAAAAGATGGCGATATTATCTATTGCCGCGCATGTCATGGGCAATTGGAACTACATCAAGTGGATGGTACTTTCGAAGCTGAAATGATCGGTATGACGGATGATCCGCGTAATTTGGAACCACGCATAAATGAGGCGGGTGTTGAGCATGTTATGGCACAAATTTAATAATCAAAAGTCCCGTTGATTTTTCAACAGGACTTTTGATTAGCGCCTATCGGCTTCCTATACCAATTTCAGATATTCGCGGATTAAGAGCGCCGCTGTCGCCCCTTCGCCTGCTGCAGATGCAACCTGCTTGGTGCTGCCCTGACGCACATCGCCTGCCGCGAAAATTCCTGGCACGCTGGTCTCAAGGAACATCGGCTCGCGTCCATTGAATGCGGGAATTTCCCGCCCGTCATGTACCAGATCGTGACCCGTTTGAACAAAGCCCCATTTGTTGAGATCCACGCCAGTTCCCTCTAAAATACTGCTGTTGGGAGTTAACCCAATAAACACAAATACGCCAGCAGGGTGAATGGTTTCACTCGCACCAGTGTTTCGGTCTTTGATCTCTACCGCTTTCAGTTTTGATCCTGCGCCGCTGAAATTGATCACCTCAGTATTGAAACGCACTTCGATCTGTGGGTGATTAAGCGTCTTTTCCTGAATGACCTGGCTGGCGGCTAATTTGTCGCCGCGCACGAGCAATGTGACTTTCTCAACAAACTTCACCAAAAATAAACTCTCTTCTGCCGCGCTATTACCGCCGCCGATGACAGCTACTGGCATGCCTTTGTAGAACGGTCCATCACAGGTGGCGCAGAAGTGAATCCCTGCGCCGATGAAATCATCTTCGCCTGGCGCGCCCAAACGCTTATAACGACTCCCCGATGAGATTAACACCGCACTCGCGCTGTATTCACTACCATCAGCGGTGAATACACAATGATAATTATCGCGGCTATGAATGCGGACGATATCCTGCGCCTGTAACATTTCCACGCCGAAACGTTCTGCCTGCTTGCGCAGTTGAGACGCAAATTCTGAGCCCAGCACGCCCTCTGAAAAACCAGGCACATTATCCAATCGCTCAGTGGCAGCGGCTTGTCCGCCCAATGCTGCACGCTCAATGACCAACGTTTCAATTCCTTCGCGCGCAGTGTAAAGTGCGGCGGTCAACCCTGCGGGTCCGCCGCCGATGACGATCAAATCATAATGGTGGCGTGACGCGGTGGTCTTCAATCCGAGTTTGGCAGCGATGGCGGCATTGGAGGGTTCGACCAAAATCGAGCCGTCTGCAAATTCAATGGTAGGAATAATGCGCTTGCCGTCATTCTTTTGCAAGACATACGCTTCACCTTCTTTATCCTGCTCGATATCTACCCAGTGATAAGGGATTTGATGTTCGCCCAAAAACTGCTTACTGCGGCGGCAATCTGGACACCAATAGGCGCCATAAATAGTAATTTCAGGGGAAGAATTATTGGCCATGTTGCGACTCCTTGTTTTGAAATTAAGCTAAAGATGGATAACAAAACCCATCCATATTCTTACCTTGTGGGAAATTATGAAAATATTACCACTCAGGGTAAGAGAAACATGCTTGTTTTGCTCTGTTTGTAAAAAGGAGAAGCCATGTTTAGCGCTGACGCTAGGCAGTGTCGTTGGTATCTTTTGTATCGTCTTTTTTTTCTCCAAGCCCTGCACGAAATGACTTAATGCTGCTACCAAGTTCGCCTGCAATTTTTCCAATGCGCCCAGCGCCAAACAGAAGAATAACGATGACGAGCAGGATGATTAACTCTGTTGTTCCTAGATGAAACATGTTTACCTCTTTTTTAGTTAGATGCGATGGTGGCTGGAATGCCCGCCACCATCATGATGACACGATCTGAACTCTTCGCAATCTGTTGGTTTGCGCGACCAAGCGCGTCGCGATAGATACGTCCCAATGGGTAAGGTGGAACCAATCCCAATCCCACTTCATTTGAGACAATGATCCACTGTGCGTTGGATTTTTTCATGCAGGCAAGTAACGAATCCACTTCTTTGCTTAGTGCGTCACTTGCTTCTTTCTCGCTGGCGTTCTCAGGTAATTGCAAAATGACGTTGGTCGCAAGCAGGGTCATGCAATCTAGCAGAATGACATCAGTGGGTTGTTCTGCCAATTCTCGTTCGATGGCTTCACCAACATTGAGAGGCGCTTCCAGTGTTCGCCATTCGGCAGGACGTTCTGCGCGATGGTTTTCAATGCGAACCTTCATTTCTTCATCGCCTGCTGTTGCTGTGGCAACATACAGCACCTTGCCATCATGCTCCTGCGCCAAATCCTGGGCATAGGTGCTTTTGCCGCTGCGCGCACCGCCGAGAACAAAGGTTAGTTTTGGATTCGATTCGATCCGTTTCAGACTTTGCTTGATCGCTTCAATGGAAGAGAGAAAATCGGGTTCGCTAAAAATCTCAAGGGTCAGCACGCCGCGATAGTCCTTCAACAAGGTACGGAATAGTTCATCCAGTTCCTGTGGGTCAACATGACTGATCGATGAATGGTCACGTTCACCAATTCCGTGTATGTGGATGACGCGCGTGCGGGGTAATGCCTTTTTTAAATAGGGCATGATCGGAACACCATCCAGCCACAAATGACCAACATCCACGCAGCGACTGACGGGGATTCGATCCAGCACAGGGTGGATGAAATCAGGCGGATAATGTTCAAGGTTTTCAACGGCAAGTTTTTCGGATCCGCCTGCCCATTCAGAGACAATTTCCAACGCACGGACGGCTTGATCTTGCCAATGAAGTAAAACAGCGGGGTCTTTTGAATCGCGGACTTCTTTTCCTTCAAGATGTAAAACGTACGCCCACGGGTTTAGCCGTTTTGTCAGTTCGATGACCTTGTGCGCTTTGATCAGCGAAATATCCTGCTCGGAGCCGTCGGCGCCAAGTTTCAGGTCAAGGGGCAGATGAACCGTGTAGGTTAGATCATAAAGTGCAGCCAGTTGGATAAGTTCATCGATGACTTCGGGTGTAGGAAGATTGTTTTGTCCATCATCCACTTCAAAGAGAATTAATTCGATATCGCGTACCTTGCCCGCCAGATAATGCGCATTGGGCAGAATGTCAGCGGGGATGATATAGGAACTCGTGCCAAGACGAAAGGGAAGGGAGTGTATGTTCATGTGGTTAATGTGACCAATGTGATAATTTCGACAGCTTCCACAACCAGACCAAAGACATCGCCAGTCACGCCGCCAATGCGGGCATGGGCAAACCTTAATATGAAGAAGACGCCGAGTGAAGTTAGCCCAAGAGCAAGAATGCCTTGAACGCCAAGAAAAATTGCCAATGCAAGTGGAAGGAGCCCACCCCAGACCAATGCCGATTTACGTAAGCCAGAAGAGAAGTCTGCGCCCATACCACCAGGGCGTGCAAGCGGCTGGAAGCCAGCCAGGATGATGAACCACCGTCCGAGAGTGGAGGCTAACAGGATAACAGGAACAGCTCGATCGGTCGGCAAAGAGGCGAGTGCGGAAACTTTTAGAATGAGCGCCAGAATCAATCCGATTCCGCCAAAGGCTCCCATGCGCGAGTCCTTCATGATTTCCAAACGCTTTTGTGAATCGCTGGCGTGAAATAATCCATCACAGCAATCTGCCAGACCATCGAGATGCAAACCGCCAGTGAGGATCACCCAAAGTGTAAGTGCAAGAGCCGCTGTTACAAATGGCGAAAAATGCAAACCAAGTAATGTGTAAGCAGTTGCAACCAACGCACCCAAGGCAAGTCCGACGAATGGATACCAACCCGCCGCGCGACCACTATCCCCTGCGCGCCAATCGATAGGTGCACGAATGGGAAGGGTCGTCAAAAGATTGAAGGCGATGGACAAATATTTCATCAGGCTTTTTCGCTGACGCCCGCTTCGCCAAAGGTCGCCATCTCGTCGAGAATTTTGCAGGAGGCTTCCACTAACGACATCGCAAGCGCCGCGCCTGTGCCTTCGCCGAGGCGCATGTTCATATCAAGCAGGGGTGTCACGCCAAGCCATTCCATCATCAAACGATGACCAAGTTCCTGCGAGCAATGCGCGGCGATCAAATAATCTTTGACCTGCGGTGCGATGGTGGCGGCGATAATGGCGGCGGCTGTGGAAATAAATCCATCGATCACAACGGGGCGACGATTGGCAGCCGCGCCGAGGATCGCACCGGCCAGTCCGCCAATCTCAAACCCGCCAACTTTCGAAAGAATATCCAAACCATCTTTCATGTCTGGTTGATTAACTTTCAATGCATTTTCAACCGCTAAAATTTTTCGGCGCAAGCCTTCATCATTCACGCCCGTCCCGCGCCCTACAATTTCACTTGCAGATTTTCCCGTCACCACACATGCAATTGCAGCCGAAGGTGTAGTGTTGCCAATACCCATATCACCTGTGGCAAGAATGTCCAACCCTTTAGCAATTTCTGCTTCGACGATTTCGACTCCGCTCAAAATAGATTCTACCGCCTGGGCACGCGTCATCGCTGGACCTTTGGCTATGTTGCCCGTCCCCGAGCCGATTCTGCGGCTGATGAGTTGTGGATGCGCGTCCATCGCTGCGGCGACGCCCATATCCACGATAACCACGCGCGCACCAACATGTTTCGATAATACATTGATCGCTGCACCGCCGTACAGAAAATTCAATACCATTTGCGGTGTGACTTCCTGCGGAAAGGCGCTGACGCCTTCGGCAACAACACCGTGATCACCAGCCATCACGATCACAACTTTATGCTGAATCTGCGGACGGGTTTGCCCCGTGATGCCAGCCATTTGAATGGAAAGGCTCTCCAACCGCCCAAGACTACCCTGCGGTTTGGTGAGCATGTTTTGTCTATCCTGTGCGGAAAACATGGCTGACTGATCAAGCGGTTTAATGCGTGAAATAATTTCTTCGATGGTCATGTGATTTTCCTTGTTATCGTTTTTTAGAATTCAATTCCAGGTTGAGCAGTGATCCCCTGATTAAATGGGTGTCGCACAAGTTTCATTTCTGTTACCAGATCAGCAGCTTCCATCAATTCTGCGGGAGCATCCCGTCCAGTAATAATGAGGTGTAACTTCGAAGGTTTGTTTTCCTTCAGCCATGCCAGCACTTCACCTGTTGCTAACCAGCCAAACTGAAGCGGATATGTAAATTCATCCAGCAGGATCAAGTCATATTCATTGCTGGATATTTTTTCCTGCGCAAGCGTCCAGGCATGGCGTGCTTTGGCGATCGTCTCGTCCATGTCTTTGGATGTCCAGGTGAATCCATCCCCAAGACTGTGCCATTCGATTTCCAATTTTCTGGCAGCCTTAACTTCCCCCCATTGGCCTGTCTCAGATTTCATAAACTGGATAATGCATGGACGCATCCCACGTCCCCAGGCACGCAGGATCGTGCCCAACGCGGCGGTTGTCTTACCTTTTCCATCGCCCGTGTTGACGATTAAAAGTCCCTTGCGCTTTGACTCAGGCATATGCATGTGCTCTTGATTCTGTGGAGGTTTCAATCATGTATCCACGGTTACGCGGGGCGTATTCGAGGTCAGGTCCAGCAGGCAATACCAGGGGAGTGCCGTATTCTGGATGAGTGACGACTCGTAACTGTCCGCCATACACTGGCGAAAGGTTCTCTTCTATGAATACCTGTTCTGGCGTCCCAATGGCTTTCAAATAACCATCTGATAAAACTGCCACACGATCTGCATATAAAGAGGTTAGATTCAGATCATGCAATGCCACCAAAATCGCCAATCCATTTTGAACCGCCAGTTGACGGGCGAGATTCAGGAATGAGGATTGATGGCTGACATCAAGATGATTTGTCGGTTCATCCATTATTAAGATCGGAGTCGTTTGCGCCAAAGCACGAGCAAGCAGGACGCGTTGTTGCTCGCCGCCTGAAAGTTCACCGATGCAGCGTTCTGCAAGGTGTTCAGTTTTTGTTTGTGCCATTGCCTGGAAAACCGCATCATGATCACGTTTGCCAGCCTGACCCAACCAGCCAAGATATGGTGTCCGCCCAAGCAGGACGGTTTGATAAACATTGAAAGATGCAGGCAGGGATTGAACTTGAGGGACAACTGCCAATGTCCGTGCCCGAACATCAGATGTCAACGATTTTATGTTTTTGCCGCAAAGTTCGATGTTGCCGTATTGCGAAGGCAACACACCACTGATCGCCCGCATCAAGGTCGATTTGCCTGTGCCGTTCGGCCCGATCAGCGCGACAACTTCACCAGGGTATACAGATAACGAAATATCTTTCAGAACGAGATGCTCATTGTAGCCAGCCGAAAGAGATTTAATTTCAAGCATGATGTACTCCTTATAAAAAAATGAAGTTGAGTGTTACCCAAACGCCTGATTACGAACACTACGAAGAAGCCAGAGAAAAAATGGCGCACCTGCGAGCGCGGTAATAATCCCGACAGGAAGAACCTGAGGCGCAAGAACAGTCCGCGCCAGTGCATCTGCTGCCAACAACATGCTGGCGCCGCCTAAAATTGAAAGCGGAACCATGCGGCGATAATCCGTACCCCATAGAATTCGAACCACATGCGGGACGATCAACCCGACAAAGCCGATCACGCCTGAGAAAGAAACAGCAGCCGCTGTAGCCAATGATGCGGCGAGAATAAGAATTAATTTTGTGCGTTCGACATGCAGCCCAAGGTTATGTGCCTGCTCGTCCCCAAATTGCAGAACATTTAGTGCATGACCTGAAGAGAGCAGAATTCCCAAGCCAAGGAGGATATAAGGCAACGAAGCGAGAACTGGATCCCAGCCGCCCATTGTCCCGCCGCCCATCAGCCACGAAACTGCGCGGTGTAGTTCGCCGCTTGAACGAAGCATCAGGAAGGATGTCAGGGATGTTGCAAATGAACTAACTGCCACACCTGCCAGGATCATCGTTGTTGCCGGGACAGTCTTTCCAACCCGCGCCAGGTAATATACTAAGAAGACCGTCACCACCGAGCCGACGAATGCCGCTACAGGAATGGCGTAAAACCCAAGCAAACCATTCGGCCAATTAGCAGACATGGCGAACACCGCGCCCAAACTTGCCCCCGAGGCAACACCGATCAAATATGGGTCAGCCAGTGGGTTGCGGAACAGTCCCTGATAGGCTGCGCCGCTTCCACCAAGCGCGGCACCAGTGATCAGAATCAACACGGTATGTGGAATGCGAACTTTCAAAAGAATGGATGAATACGCTTCGGAAGATGCTACACCACGCATAAATACTGTCAACATCTCATTCAATGGAATGAAGACAGCGCCAACTGCCACACTCAGCAGGAAAGTTCCTGCAAGCAGGCTAAGAGCGATTAGGTAGATTTGCGAGGTTGTTTTCATAGTGAGAAAAGGGTCGGGTAATGATTACCCGACCCAAATAATAATTATTCAAACAAATCGGGATGAAGGAATTCTGCCAGCGCTTCCAAACCATCCACCATGCGCGGGCCGGGGCGGCTGACCAGATTATCGTCAAAGGGATAAACTTTCCCTTCCTGAACTGCAGTCAACGCCTCCCATCCGCCGCGAGCTGCCACCATTTCGGGAGTCACTCCACCCCATAGTGCATCTCCAAGCAGGATGATCTCTGGATCCATTTCAATAATTGTTTCGAGGCTGACCTGTACCCAGGCTCCGTCCAACGTAGCTGACATGCTGTTACCGCCTGCCATTGTCAGGAGTGTGTCAACAAAAGTGCCGGGGCCAGGAACCCAGGGGGCATTCGGGTCTGTTCCATCGAGTTCATATAAAACCAACGGGCGTTCAGTAACCCCGGCAAGTTTTTCTTCCACAACAGCAACCCGTTCTTCAAGGGATGCGATGAGGGTTTCAGTTTCTTCAACGTGGCCAGTCACGGCTGCAATCGTTCGCAGGTTCTCGTACATGCCTGGCAGGTCTGTGGGGTTTCCTAGAACGAACACATTCAAGCCAAGGTCTTCCAATGCCTGGATTTGCTCCGCAGGCGTCAGATCAGCGGCCAGAACAAGGTCAGGGGTGGAGGCGAGAATGGTCTCTGTGTCCAAAGCGCCAAATCCGCCGCCGATGTCTGCTACGTTTGCGGCTTCAGCAGGGTAATCTGAAAAAGTATCGCGTCCCACTACCTGCTTGCCTGCTCCTACAGCAAATAAAATTTCCGTGTTTGACGGGGCAAGCGAAACGATTCGCTGCACAGGTTGTTCAAATTGGAATTCTTTTCCACGCTGGTCTGTAACGATCACAGGTGCTTTTTCAGCAACGACGGGAGCGGCAGTTGACGCTTCGGTTAATTCCACGGGCTCTGGTGTTGTTGTATTTGCAGGCGCACAAGCGGCGAGAAGAACGATGATTAGTAATGTAGTAATTAGCAATCTTGATTTCATTGCAAGTTGTATCCTTTGAAGATGTTATTTTTTTAACAAAAAACCCTGTCATGCAGACAGGGTTGGGAAATTGGAACTTAAATAGATTTCTACCTCCTTTCTGCGAGGATAGTGAAAACTCAGTCGGGGTGGGCGTCCTGGCTTGGTCACTAAAGTGACCCTACAGTTGCGCGACAGCGCCGGACTGAGCTGACTCAAATCAGCTTTACCGGCTTCGCCTTTAAACTTCCCATCCGGGGGTATTTGTGCCCCGACCGATGGATCAATTGCTAAGGTACAAGTCAATTACAAAAAGATGATATCGGAAGACACTTATAAATGGTATCCGAGAAATTCAACCAATTTGTGGGAAATATTCTGACACATAAAAATAGACGGACAGATACCCGCCCGTCTATTGCTTGGCCTTGCTAATGCTCAAATCTTATTTGCTGAGTGTGTTCAATTCCGCTAATAAGGTTTGCACCTGCTCAATCATGGCTTGATTGCCGATGTTCTTATACGATATCAGCGCGGCTGAGCAATATTGAATGGCTTCATCGATCTGATCAAGGTCACGGTAATTGAAGGCAAGTATAACCTGCTGTTGAGCACATAATTCCACATCCTCCAATACCAGAGAGAGTTCCAACGCTCTTTCAGCAGAGTTGATCGAGTTTTCAAGGTCGTTTATTTCAGCATAAATAGCGCTCATACGCCCAAGTGTGGTTGCCATGAAAAATTCATCCTGAAGGTTGGTGGCAAGTGTGAGAGCTTCATCCAGACTATTCAATGCCTCAGTATATTTTCCCTGTACGTAATAGGCTTTGCTATAAAGAGAGAACAACTCCATCTCCCAGCCCATGTTGACCTGCTTTTTTGCGATTTGAATTCCCCGCTCCAGATATGGCAATGCTTTTTCTGCCATTCCTTGCTCGATTGAAAATGAAGCAAGCGCCTGAATATTAGCTATTTCAGCCTCGTAGTGGGAAATTTCTGCGGCCAGGTGGATCACCTGTTCGCCGTATGTGAAGGCAGGGTCGATGTTAACGGCGAGGGCGTGAGCGCGAAATAACCCGCCCAAAATATTGATTTCTGCGTTACGGTCTGCAAGCGCAGAAGCAAGTTTGAGCGCATACTCATATTTATCAATGGCGCGTTCCGTTTTTCCTTCCAGGAGAAGCACATTACCCAGTTTGGTGATAAACGAACATCCAGCGGCTTTGTTTCCTATATTCTGGGCGGTTTCATACGCCAGTTGAAAGTGTTCTGATGCTTTTGCTGGCTCGGCTCGTTTGAGAAAATTATCTCCCAATAAACCATTTACGCGCATAATGCGTACTTTGTCTTTATACTCCGAGGCGATCCCTAATGCTTCATTCAATACAGCAATGGCATCGTCAACTTTTCCCATCTCGGAGTGTAGTGCTGCAAGATGAATCAACGAATCACAAGACAATGCCGAGTGCTTGATCTCAAGCGCCAGTGCGTTGGATTTTCGAAAAGATTGCACAGCGAGCGAATAATTACCAATCAGCTTTAGTGCAAGCCCCCGAAAGCCCAATAGCTGGGCAAAGATTTCTTTATCATCTTCACTATTAAAAACAAGCTTGATCGCTTCGTTAAATTCAGTAAGCGCCTGTGGGGCATCGCCTACTTCCATATAAGCCTGCCCCAACTGTTTCAGCAGTGACACAATAGTTTTTGTGTCACCTTGTGTTTGAGCCTCTGTAATGGCAGTTCTCAATTTCTCGAAATTCTCGTTCGGGTTGATCGGAGTTGAAGCGGCAGGAGTAACGGGAAGATTATTCATAAATCACCTTTGTCAATTTTTATCCTATGGGAAATTTGCCAGAACGGTATATTTGTAAATCTTTAGAAACCAACAGTGCGGACGCATCAGGAATATTTTCGATCAATGCAAGGCCATCCTGCACGCCCAGCACCATCATGGTGGTGCTCAGCGCATCCGCTGCGGCGACGCTTGGTGCAACTACTGTGGCACTGGCTAGCTGTGAGGGAGATCGGCCCGTGCGCGGATCAACAATGTGATGGGTGGAATAGTCTGCGCTGAAAGAGTTCATGTAGTCGCCAGAGGTAGCCACTGCCTGATTCTGAATCGAAATAACTGCAATCGTTTCTTTTGGTGCACGGGGGTGGGTAATACCCACCTGCCAAATTTCGCCATCCTGTGTGCTTTTGGCCATCATATCACCACCAGCTTCCACGAGTACATTTTCAAAACCTAGTTGATATAAAACCGCGATTCCGCCATCGATCACACAGCCTTTCGCGATACCGTCCAGTGTTACTGCCATGCCCGGGCGTGCGAGGGTAATCCCATCATCTGTTACATTCAAACGACGATAGTTCACCAGATCTTTGAGGTCTTTCGTGGGGGAGTGATTGGCTTGTAATGCATCTAACATGGGTTTTATGGTTACGTCGAATGCGCCGTGGGAGAGCTCTCCATAGTGCAGCGCCTGCTGAAGAGTGGCAACCAGCTCACGGGGAGGATGAAGCGCTGTCCCAGTCAGGTTGAGCTGCCCAAGCGGCCCATTCAACTGACGGTGATCATATATATGGATAAGATGCTGCATCGTATCCAGCGTAGTTTGAAGTGCAGACTGTACCTGCTCTTCGCTTTCGGCAATAAGCACAAAATTAACAATGGTGCCCATCAGGTAGTGTGTTGCGGCTATTTTTTTTAAAGAGCCACGATCAAGTAAATAGCGTACCACTGGTGTGCCTAACCCGACGGCAGCACCTGCCAGGGCGGTAATTTTAAGAAAATCTCGACGGCTAAAAGACATGGTTAATTATCCGACTCGGGCGTAAAGTTTAATATGGAGATGGTGGCGGTCACTGTGGGCTGGGTGACTATGACCTGTGGAGTGTTTGTCGCAGTTCCCAAAATGGGCTGCTCGAAAATCGCTGTTGTAGTTGCGGTAGAAGGTTGTGAAAGCTCCGGAACCCCACGGTAAAAATAAGGGGTTTCGACATCTTTTGCCGAGAAGGCATTTATCCAAAGTGTAAAGATCAACCCTACACATACCAGAACAAATGCGGCGAGAAATACTTCTTTTATTATTTCGCGGTTCGCTTTTTCCATACCTGCCAGCTCTCCCTTACCCAACGACGACTCTCGGCAATAAAATCATAAATCGGGTCGATCGGGCATAAGTAATTACAAAATGGTCGATACATCATCAGGCTGGCCAAAGAAATAACCAGCAGGAAAACCACCTCGATCAGGTTGCCGCGAAAATCAAACAACGTGGCGAACGGTTCATATCCTGCGATGCCTGGTTTACGAAGTGCCAGTCCTAATAAAACTGCAGTAAATGCCAGTCCGCGTTGGAGCCATGTAAAAAATGTTGACAGGCGGCGCGGGCGATAAAGCTTTGCGTTCGTAACCTGTGCCAGGCATTCTTGAAATGCACCAAAAGGACAAAACCAATTGCAGTAAGGATTTTTTGCATCGACAGTGGTCACAAATAGAATTCCACCAATGAGCAAATACCAGTACAGGTTATTGTGCCAGTCTGGCCAGTATCCGCTCAGCAGTGCGATGATCTGCGCGATGGTAAGTGGGGCTGTGTAGATAAAACCGAGTACGACCATGCCCGTTATCATCGTGCCCCAACGAATACGGCGCTTCCAGATACTTGAGCGATGCTTATGTCCAAAATAGCCTGCGGCATATAAACCGATCAGAGTGATTTCAGGAAACCCGAACTGGATGGGGCGTTTTTCAAGCGGCAAAGGCGAGTTTAGTCCCTCTTGAGCAAGCAACCGAACTGCATTTCTGGTTGATGTCGCAATCCCTTCCGCGCTGATTGTTGCGCCACTGACAGCGTCCAAATCCTGATCCAGTTGCAGAGGGTCTTGATACTTAAGGCCAAGATATTGATCAAAGAAGTCCTTGTCGAGCAGAAGCTTGAAAAAACCTGGTGTTTCGCGCTGCTCAATAATTTTGACTCCCGTAATTTCTCCGTTTGGATCTATGCCAACCAGCATTTCAAGTGGGCCGCCATAGCCATGTCCCTGTCCGGTGGCTGCGTACCCAACGATAATTTCATCTTGATCATACCCAATAAACAGACTGCCGCGTGTTTCAACACGTACCGCACCTTGAATGACGTCTGGTACATATGGAGCGGCATCTGTTCCGCTAGAAAAATACCCATAGAACCAGGCGATAAAAGCCAATGCCACTGAGATAAGCAAAATGATCCGCGGCATGGGCAAGTTTTTTTTATCTGGCTGTTTTGGTAACAAAGGTAAGCTTTGAGAATTCATATATAATCTGCAGAAACGATGATTGCGATGAAAAAGGGGAGAGGTGTGGCACCTCTCCCCTTTTTTGTAATTTACAACTGTATGATTAGTCTCTACTTGGAACGGCGCATAAACCAGATCACGCCACCGACGATGAGTAAGGCAAAGAAGGCGATCCAGGAGATCAATGCAGCTCGTGGTTCCAACTCTGCGCTACTCGCCAATGCATTTTGCACAATAACGACTTGTGTGAAGAGCCAAACAGCCCACAGCAACCACTCGTACCAGGGGCGCTTCTCGATTTCAATTACATATTTTTCGCTCATTGGTTAATCTCCTTAGATTAGATCATGCCGCTGCTGTCAGTACCATATTCAGGCAGGTCAAGTGTCCACCACTCTTCGCAATCTTTTTGGGCGCCATAACCAAGGGCGTCGTCCATGCTGCGGAAGAAGCCGTCTACAAATGGAGCTGTGGAAGCACCAGCCTTGACCCATTCGTGAATCCAGGCTTTGTCTTTCTTGGCGAAGGGACAAACAGAGAAACAGATACCGCAGTTGGTGCCAACTTCCTTCCAGTAGGTCATGCACTTAGTGGAGTCTTCGAAGTAGGCCTTGTGACCTGGATTGTTCCATGGGCCACGAGTTTCCCAAGTGGGGTCGTCCTCAAAGCTGAGAGCACCAGTAGCGCAAGCTTCTGCACATTTCTTGCAACGCTTGCAAAATTCCATGATTCCAGCATCAATTGGTTTGTCTGTCGCAACAGGCATGTCGGTCAGCATGACGAAACAACGCACCATCGGGCCAAATTCAGGGGTGATCATGCGGTTTAGACGGGACATTTCTCCCAGCCCAGCCAATACACCAAAAGCAGGTGCAATTGCCAGCGCGTTGATATTTGATGCGCCCAAACCCATATACCCCATTGTGCGCAGGAATTCCTGGATGGAGGCTTGGATAACGGTGTGGCGTTTGTAGGCCAGACCGGTGGTCTGTTGTCCGAGAGGTGTGGGTGAACGGCGCATTGTCTCTTCAGACATTTGCACAGTGTATACAATGGCATATTTGGCAATATTGGGGATGAGGCGCTGAGTTTCAGTTTCAGAAGCTACAACATCATCGGTAAAGACTAATTCCTTACCATCTGGGTCGAATGAATAGATGAGTTTGCGGGTATTCTCGTCCAACTCAACAAACCCAACTGTTGCAGCGCCATTATGACGCAAAGCAGCTCGTAAAATACGAGAAGCTTCGTCTGGGGTACCAGACCATTTGGGAGCACCGTACTCTTCAGGAGTTTTGGCTTTTTGCGGTCCCAGGAAACTCATCGCAACACGTGTGCTCTGAGAAGAATTCATTGCCTGATCTTTTAATGTATAACCAGGAACATTATTGAGAATACCATCTTTGATAACAGCAGCGCTTTTTGCGTTGAGTTCTTCGGTTCTTGCTGTCCCAACATAGGCTTCAAAACCCTTCCCGCGTACAGTCCCTGTACCTAGTTCTTCTTTGTAGCCTTCATTGAAACGCTTCATTTTGGCCCAATCAATTTCGATTGTGGGTTGGTCTACAGTCTTTACCCACCAAGGACGTTGCGGACGGCCAGCGGCGTCTGCAAAATGTCGAGCCTCAAAACTGGGATTTACCGCAAGTGCAGTTTCACTACCAAGTGGCGATGCTGCCACAGTAATTGCTGCGGCCCCCACACCCAACCCCATCGCTCGCAGGAAATCGCGCCGGGTAAGCTTAGTCTTACCTTGATCACTCATTGTCTACCTCCTGTCAAAATATGAAAATTTATTGGAAATTATCACTGGTCCAAGAATATCAAATTTGTATCCAGGCAGGTATCAGGAAAATGTTGTGGTTTTGTGGGAGTTTTTCTGACACCAGGTATTGATTAATGAATTCATACTTAATGGCACTCATAGTCATCGATCTCAATTAGATGGAAAAAAGCGCCAAAAAATTACGCGTCAACAGGTACTGTTACCCGAATCGTGGTTCCCTGTCCCGGTGCAGTGTAGACATCAAGAGTGCCACCCAGGATTTCTGCTCTTTCCTTCATGCTGATCAGCCCAAGATGTCGTTTTCCATGATCTACGCCCAGTGCGTCTGGGTTAAATCCAACGCCATCATCCTCGATGATCATGATCACACCCTGTGAAGTTCGTTCAACGGATAGAATCAAACGGGTAGCTTGTGAGTGTCGCACGATATTGGTCAGCCCCTCTTGTGCAATTCGATATAGTACAGATTCGACCTCGTCTGGAATTTCATTGTTTTCGATTTTGCATTCGTAAGTTGTACTCACATCCTCCTGCTTGAACATATCCTTAACAAGTGCCTCTAACGCCAGTGACAATCCAAATTCTTCGAGAGCGGCCGGACGAAGTTGATGGGCAAGTGTGCGAATTTGTTCAATGGTGTCTGATACAAGGGCTTGCATGTTCTGTAGGTCTTTTTGTACTTGGGGAAGCGGAGTTTTGTTTTCGATCACCTTCAGGCGGACCAATAGGCTGGTCAAAGTTTGCCCGGCACCATCGTGCAGTTCACGCGCAAGCCGCCTGCGTTCTTCCTCTTGCGCTTCCACAAGTGACTTCAATAGCACTTGCCGTGCCGCTTCTTTTTCAACCAACTTCAGGTGTAACCAGGCATTTGAAACAATTTCTGAGATCTGTGAACCTATGGAAGTTAATAATTCCATATCCTCATCGGTGATAACCACATCCTTCTCGCACATTAAATTAATCATGCCAAGATTTTGCTCACGCGCGATCAAAGGAATGCTGATATGAGAGTTTGCAATATCCGAATGGCCAAGCGCCGACAGTCGTTCACATGCAAGGATTTCAGCGTGTGTACTGGGAATACTTGTAAAGCAGGAGCATGATGATTTTTGCAGCATATCCAAAAAATTGATAACAGCATCTCCTTCAATTCCATACCAACTGGCAAGGTGGAATACCTCCTTTTCCGGGTCACGAAGATATATCCACCCGACTTTTAAATGCATGACTTTGACAACGTTTTGCAGAATCACATATAAAATATCGTGAATATCCGCCTGACGATCCCCAGCCAGGGCAACCTGGTTGATCGCGTCCAGATTGCGATTCTTCCGCGATAAGTCTTCCTGAGTCTTAACAAGGCGATCCGTCATTGTATTGATCGATATTGCCAATTCCCCAATTTCATCATTTGCCCAAACCCGTGCGCGAGCGCTCAGATCACCATTCGCCACCTGCTGTGCCATCGCTTTTAATGCTGATATGGGTTGCGACAAAATATATGAAAGCACCATCGAAAAGAAGATCGAGATGAATGCCGCCAGGACGGTAACGAGAACCACGCTGCGTCCGCCCGCCTCCATGGCTGCCTCCACGCGCGCATCAGAGAGAATGTACGAAAGCCAGTCTGAAAGCCCGGTGGTGATCCAGTAATTCAATGTAATACCAAGAATTAATATTGGCAGCAGGCCAATTCCCACTACTTTGATCTGAACAGGGACAGCCAGCATCTGGTCATACAACCATTTGGGTATATTTTTTATACTATTTAACATCGTTCGGCCAAGGGATTGACGAGAATTATTTTTCACGATCATGGCGCAATTATTTTCCTGGAGAATTAAGTGAATCAAGCAAACCGGCTCGAAGTGCGAACCGAATAATATCTGTACGATGCTCAATATTTAATTTCATCATTGCACGTTCTCGATAAGTATCCACAGTTTTAGGACTGAGTGCAAGTTGATCCCCGATCTCGCGGCTGGTAAAACCCATTGCTGTTAACTTCAAGACGTCCCGTTCACGATCTGAAAGAATACCAAGTAGTTTGCTTTCTTCCTGTTTGTCCAATAACTCATCCACTAAAGCAGTGGTAGCTTCAGGATGCAAAAACCTCTGTCCCTTGTAAACGGTTCGGATCGCCTGAACAAGATCTGTGTGGGCAGATGATTTTGGTACGTATCCATCGCTGCCTGCCTGTAATACCTGCATGACCATTTCGCGTCCACTGTGCATGGAAAGTACCACAATTCTCACGGGCAATTCTTTTTGGCGAATTAGGCGGATTGCGTCCAAACCGCTTCCACCCGGCATTCCTAAATCCATAACAACAACATCGGGCAAAAACTTTGTTGTGAGTTGAATAGCATCGTCTACTGTCCCTGCCTCAGCCACGACCTCCATATCCCCTTCTCCTTCTAACAAGGCTCTCAGCCCATCCCTTAAAACTTTGTGATCATCAGCCAGCAGTATCTTTATTTTAGTTTTCATGGACTTTTATTCTTTCCTGTGTATTAATTGAGAAAAATACACAGGAAAGATTATACTCTTATGAATCAAGCCACATATTATGATGTGAAATGTAGTGATTAATAAGCACGAAGACAGGAAGAAAATCACCCCCAGAATATTGAAAACAAGCTTCATGTGTATGAAGAATCATATTATACGATTGGTATCACAAGTTTATAAATAAAGTCATCATATTATCTTTTGATTAAGAGTATGAATACGTTCTATAACGAATCGTAA
>JAVBXV010000103.1 GCA_030824405.1 Anaerolineales bacterium
TGGGCATGGTTCCTGCCGATCGTGTTGACCATCGTCGGCGGCTTGTTCACTTTGCTATTTGGCATAGCGAAGCTGGATCTGAATTTCACGATGCTCCGCGATGCCATGGCTTCTGCTGCGGGCGGTAGTGAAGTTCCTGTTGGCATCATTGTGTTGGTGCAGACATTGTTTGCGATCATACTGGCTCCTTTCATCAATATACTTTTTACAATGGGCGAAGAATTAGGCTGGCGCGGATTTTTACTTCCGCAGTTGCTGCCGCTTGGTCAATGGAAAGCCATGTTGATCAGTGGTGTCATTTGGGGCGTATGGCATGCGCCTGCAATTTTGCAGGGACATAATTATCCGGGCTATCCCGTGTTGGGCGTGTTCATGATGATCGTCTTGTGCGTGCTGCTGGGAACCATCCTGTCATGGCTGTACTTGAATACAAAAAGTCCATGGGTTGCGGCGTTTGGGCATGCAGCATTCAATTCCATTGCTGGGTTGCCGCTCTTGTTTTTTCAACCTGGTTTCAACATGGCGTTCGGCGGCACACTTGCCGCACCAACCGCATGGATCGGCATGGCTTTATTCATCGCCTGGCTGGTGTGGACGAAGCGACTCCCAGTGAAGGATCAGGTTGAAGAAATGGAGCAGGTATCAGTGAAAAATGAAGCGGGAATAAATTAGAACAAATGTTCTGGCAGGTAGGTAACAAAAATGGGCGATGATGAGTCGCCCATTTTTGTTATTCCAATTGCGGCGGTGCAGAGATGATCGGTATCTTCTCTTCCACTGTTTCCATTCCATCGGGTGCTAGAAATGCAACGGCGCGACTCTTGCGGCCATCCATGATCAGGTCCATGTGATGATTGGGATGGGAGTCGTTTACAGCGATCAACCGCAATGTGTTGAGGATGCGCGTGTTATCTATGTTTATAAAATCAAGCACACGATTTTGCGAAGCGTAGAAAAAATCACGATTGAAGATGGTGCTGGCATCATCGAGAAAAACAGCAAGCGGATAGATCTGTGCTTCCATCAGGTCTTGAAAAAAATGTGTGCCAAAGGATGGTTCTGGAGATGCACCCAACGCTTCGCCTGCCAATTCAACCAACGAGCGCGCGTGGAAGATGTCATTATATGCAACATGCACGCCGAGATCTGGTGTGGATGTGCCCCAACGGCCCGGGCCAACCGCGATATAAATTTCATCTTTGAGCGCGGCATTCAGCTGGCCGATGGCACGTTCCAGTTGAGTGCGTTCAGCCTGGGAAGTTAAGCTGAAATATCCTTCGGCTGTGACGAATAAAATGTAGCGAATATTTTGTACGGTGCCCTGCGGCACCATGCGTTGCGTTGAGAAGACGATGTCTTCATCTTTTAGGTTGACGGGAAATTGAACTTCATCTGCGCTGATGAAATGACTTTGCGGGCGGCATTGCAGCAGGGTGATGTTGATATCTGGTCGCTGTGAATCATTTTCAACGATCTCCACAGTGAATTCAGTATCCACGGGGGATTCGTAATGTGTTTCAAGAAGTTTCAGTGCTTCACGAATATCTTTTGCAAAGGATGTGCGCGCCAGAAGTCCGTCAAATGTGATCACCATTTTTTCGAATTCATTTGTACTGCTGAGCAGATTGGCAAGATAACCATCCTGTTCAATTTGTGCGGCGTAACGCAGTGACGGGTAATTTGCGGCAAGCACTTCGCGCATTGGCACTGTGGACATTTGATTCGTTTCGAGATCGATCACGTCCACGTTTTGTTGTGAGTACCGCCGAGCCGAGCGGACATCTGAACTGGGCTGTAAGCGTGGATGACTCAACGCCACCAACCGCGGACAATCATCTGCCACCAGATCTACAGCACGGGTGCCCAGCCCAAGCACAAGACGGACAAAACCGTCCTCTTCGCGGATCTGCGGTGACCAGCGATACAGGTTGCGGCTGAACGCGACACCCGCGGCTTGCGGCAGGTAGTATTGTCCCATTTGCTGGCCTTCCACAAATTGAATGAGGATGGCGATGCGTTCGTCGTAATCTGCAAGATCTTTATGGTGACGATAGAGCAGGGCATCTGGGTCCATCACACTGGCGTAGATCTTTGAGATGGCATTGATCAGCGCCGCCATTTTGTTTGCGTAGGTTCCCTGATTGGGCAGAAAGATGCTTTCATATTTTCCAGCGAAGGAAGTGCCAAAGTTATCCTCCAGCAAACTGGACGAGCGTACGATCAACGGGGTATGGCCTGCTTCCACCAGAATTTCATCCAGCCGTTCGATGATCTCTGGCGGGAACTCTCCCTTTGAAAATTCCTCGCGCAGTGTGGGATAGTCTGCGCGCATTTCTTCTTCTGTTTTATATTTCTGGTCGTTCCAATGCATTAGTCCATTGATGGATAGAAAGTTGTAGAACACATCTGAGCCGAGATAATACGAAACAGGAATTTTGAATGAATCTCGTATCTCTGGCGGGGCGGTTTCTTTTAAGATACGCATGGCTAACAGCATGCCCGCCGCTTTACCGCCTACTTTTCCGCCGCCGATCTTACGCCTGCGAATTTCCTTGAGGTCTGCCACGGTAAACCACTGACGCGCCATCTTGATGTATTTCAACTGATCACTGACCATGGTGCGAATGAGCACCACCTCAATTTCCTGCAGGCGCGCTTCGTATTTTTTACGTTCCTCGTCAGGCATAGACTCGATGATCTCGGCTTGTTCGAATAACATATCCTGTGGAGCCAGCTCCGGGTTGAACCAGATGAATTCAGATTCGCTGCTGCCCTGTTCCTCCAGCATCTGGCGGACAATATGTTCGAATTCCGCGTACGGCAGGTTGTAGGCAAAGTAAAAATCGGTCAACGAGTCGCGGATCCGTTTCAGCCGTGTTTCCCAAACGTCTGCTTGTTCCTCGCCGTAGGGGTTGTGCAATCCTTCGCGTTCCTGTGATTCAATGGCCTTGCGGCGCGCTTCTTCTTCGAAAATATCCTTGGTGGTGATCCCGCGCGCAAACAATACCTTTCTCATTCGTGAACGGATGCGCCCGCTAAGAATAGGATATTGACTCAATGCGAGTAATATTTTTAATACATTGTCTATGGAAATGCTGGGGAATGTCATTGTGCGGCCTGTTTCTATAATTGTGATGTAGTCAATGATAACAAAAATCCGCCAGGCAGTTTTCTCCCGGCGGACTTGTTAAATTCGTATTTCGGTATTTGCCTATCCCAAATGCATGGGCATGATCACATGCAAAAAGTCATCATCGCCAACGGGTCTCACCACGCCTGGTGCATTCGCCGCGGATGTTTCCAGCGCCACATTGGGAGTCTTGATCACTTCCAATGCTTCACGCAGGAATTTCACATTGAACGCGATCAACACACTTCCGCCGTCCACGGTGGCTTCCACGATGGTTTCGTTCTTGCCAGTCTCTTCCGAGATGGCTGAAATTTCAACTTCACTTGGCTGCATCTCGCCTTTGGATTCTTTGATGTCGAGACGGGCCACGTTCGAGCCTTCACGTGCAAAGATCTCTGCCTGCTTGCAAGCCTTCAATAATGAAGCAGTTGAAACCAGCGTGCGTGATTTGTAATTGCGGGGAATGATCTGGTGATAATCGGGGAAAGTTCCATCAATTAATTGAGAAACCACTTCCACATCTTTCACACGGAAGAGAACCTGTCCGCGCTGCTTGGGGACCACCATGTAAATGGGTTCTTCGGCATCTGAAGCCACACGAGCCAATTCATTTAATGCGCGTGCCGGGATGATGATATTGATCGGCTGTGAAACAGACTGTGAAAGCTGCGCCTTGCGCACCGAAAGACGGAAACCGTCTGCGGCGGCCATGGTCACTTTATCTTTTTCCACATTCATCAACACGCCCATCAACACGGGGCGGGCTTCATCGGTTGAAGCGGCAAACGCCACCTGATGGATCATCTCTTTGAAATCGGCCACGTTCAACTGCACCGCACCTTCCATTTCAGGTGTGGGCATTGGCGGGAATTCCTGCGCGTCGATGCATTTGATATCGTTGTTGGAGGTGCCGCCCTTAACATGCAAACTCTGCGTCTTCACATCCAGAGTCAACTGCACCTGATCGTTCGGCATGGCGTTGACCAGATCAGAGAATGTGCGTGAGGGAACCGTGGTTGAACCTTCTTCGTCCACACGTGCGGCGATCCAGCAGGTAATTCCCAACTCAAGGTTGGTGGCAGAAAGCCGCAAGCGGCCTTCATCTGTTGCAATTAAAATGTTTGATAAAACGGGGAGGGTACTGCGCGGCGAAACAGCGCGGGATACAATACTCAAACCGCGTGCAAGGTTCTCTTGAAGAAGGGTAACTTTCATGGTTTATCGCCTCAGCTGAATTTTTTTTGAAAGTATATCATTAACTATGAGCAGGTCACGCTTAAAGCGTGACCTGCTTCAATTTAGAACCCGCCAGTTACCATCGAAACACCCAACATCGTCAAACTAAACAGGATCTGGCACGCAAACAAACCAGCCAGAACATAGGCAATATACGTCCATGCGGAAGTTGTCTTTGCTGCCGATTGCGGGCGGATGTGTTGCCCTTCGGCCAATGCCTTCGCTGAATCAGCCACCTGCCCGAAATCATTCAGCCAGTACACGCCCGCCGCTTCATCCGGGACGATGAGCCTGCTTCCATTAAAGGAGTTGACCCACGCTGCCACATTTTGTGGCATGTTCAATGACAGGGAACCTGGTATCACCACGGCATCTGCCTGTACATCCGCAGGAATCCCGTCTTTGACATTGACCACGGTCACTGGCACTTTGGGTGCGCGCTTCGCAAACACAACACGCACCGCTTCGCCAAATTTGCCGTCACTGTTATCCAATACAAGCAGTTTGAAATTTTCCTGTTTGGTTTCCAATGCATCGGCGCGGGCTGTGCCATCCTTGCGCAATGCAGACAGGTGATATAGCAGCAGCACAACGAACAGGATCAACAACTGCAAACTATTGAGAATGGAGTTTGCAAAGTCGCTGGTCTCACCGCCCAGTGCGGCATTGATCAATGTAAAGATCAAAGTGCCCGCCGCGATCATTCCGCCGATAACGGAGACGAACAGCACCAGATATAAATATACTTTGCGGATCACGGAACGCCGTGCATGATCTCCAGCTGGACCATCTTCCAGGGCATCTGCCTGCGCAGGGCGCCAGGTCATTAACCAAAGTGGAAGCCCCACAACCAGAGCGGCCAACGCGCTGGAAAGCGAAGAAGCGTATCCGCTGATGCTTAAGTAGGTCTTTGCAGAGAGCAGGTTGATGATGATCGAAAGCAGGGATGTGACTGCAAAGAATGTTGCCGCAAGGCCAAGGAAGGAGAGAATGTAGAAATACAATCTCTGCTTGCCTGCGCGGCGCGGTTCGTCTGTGTCAAATGCGAATTGCTGGTTGAGCCATTTTCCATAGTATGCCCAAACGACCCCAAACGGCACCGCGATCGAAATGGGACCGCCGATATCCTGCATGAATTCGGAGAAACTCTTGCCATCTCCTATCGCGTACATCAGGAGCATGTAGATCAGGTTGCCGCCAGCCGTCAATACGAGGATGACACTGCCAAGGGTGAGCAGGTAAAGAATGCCGAGGCGTAGATAAGATTCTTTTTCAGCAGGATCAGGCAAAACATCCTGCAGGATGCGCCACGAAAAGAACCAGATCGGTGCGCCGACCACAAGCAGAGCAATCGCATTGACAGCGGTTTCACGTCCAATGGACCCGAGCACACCGCCAGTGGATAATGTGAAGGCGTAATCGAGTGCCTGTTGCGCGCCGAAAATTGTCATGAGCAAACCGTATAGCATCCAGATGAAGCGATACAGGCGGCGAATCTCGGAGAAGGTTTCAGTTTCGGCAAGCGTGCGCCATTCTTCTTTGAGGATGTTCCAGAAATAGGCGGCGAGTAGCAGGTTGATGACGATGGCGATGACGTTGTCTATCCATGTTTGTGTACCGCCAATTACGGCGCGATACGCGAACAGGTTTGCTGCGTTGAGGAAGGTGCGGTCTATCAGCGCGAGGAAATTCTGCACAACGGGGATGAGCGTGGCAAGCAGGATGCCATAAAGAAATATGGCGCGCAGGCTTGCGGTTTTTTCATCATCATCTTTTGCGGAGACGCGCTGCGCCCATAGCCAATGCACAAGGAAGATTGGCAGGCCTACAAGAATGAGTGACAATGCCTGTGCCAATGTGGACGCGCTGTCTATGATCGCGTTTGCGTTAAAAATGGAACGGAGCAGGCTGATGCCGCCCCATACCACTACTTCAATGCTGATGAAGGCAACAGCGTAAAAGTAAAGTCGTCTAATTGTTTTCATGGTTTTACCTTCCGTCATTGCGATGGGTCATGTTGCGGATCGCAATGACAATATCTGTGGATGCTGCTCCCAGGTACGGAGTTTGGCGAACTATTAATAAGGTTTGAAGGCTTCCTGATACCAGTTGTAATCCCAGAAGTTATACGGCATGGAATTTATTTTCCACTCGTCATTTTGCAATACCAGCAGGGCACGATCTTCGCTGGCATAACGGCTGGAGAACGGGTCGGTATTGGAGTAGTAAACAGAAAGTGATACAACCGCTTCGTCGTTGTGGATATCCACCGCGCCAATATCCATGCCTACATCTCCGGGATTGACCATGCCATTGAAGAAGGATTGGCGGAACTCTTCATAGGTGGGTTTGTGTTCCAGATCTGCGAGATAGCCGTAGGCTTTTTGATAATCCTTGTTCAAAACTGCCAGAACATAATTATGCACCACGGCATCGGGGCCGGTCTCTGCGATGTAATCGCGTTTATCCTGGCGCGTGAAGAACAGCGCCACTGCGAGCACGATCAACACGCCAATGCCGATCAGGATCCCGGTTAGAAATTTATCTTGTTTCATAACATGCCTCCAGTTTCTATATTAACTGTACTCCAAAAAAGACTGAAAAACTACAAAAAAGTTCCAAACTTGTTGTTTTACCTGCAATTGACTTACAGAAGGGAGATTTGGCGTTGCTCGAGTAATCACCGTGACTTATAATACGTTACGATATGGGTCGGGATATATATTTTGGAACAGGGACATAAATTCAAATGAAACAAACCAACCGCTTGCTCTTTACGACATTGATCGTTTTATTAACCTTGCTTGCGAATTTGGTGACCCCCGTCACCGTGTTTGCGGATGAAGGAACCCCGCCGCCCGCAACAGAAGAACCCGTTGTGGTGGAAGAGGAACTCACGGTTGCAGAAGTCTTTGAGCAGCTGCCTGAGGACACCCAGATCGTTGTAATTAATGAAGAAGGCAGCCTTGAACCGCTGGCGGCTGAAGAAGCAGTGACCATTATTGCAGAAGGCGATCCGATGTGGTGCCCTGCGGCAAACACCACCGTCACTGCGGATTGTGTCAACGCCTTGACTGTGACCGATCTTCTGCCCCTGCTTGCTTCCAAAGATGAAGCTGGTATTATTTATTTTTACACACCAGTCACATACAATACAAATGATGTGACTTTTGATGGAACAAACCCCAATATAGATCAACTAAAAGATAACAGCCTGACCCTGCAAGGCGGATGGAATGGAACGACTACACTGAACAGTACGATCACCTTCTCTGGTAATTCAGTCTTCTCGGTGCCAGTGACTGTCACTAACTGGACAGCCAACGTCACCATCAACAATATCACCGTGGACGGCGCGACAACCGGAGACGGAATCACGGTAATGACAACCGGAAACATCAGCCTTATGGACGTCAAATCCAACAATAATACGAGCGGAAGCGGCGCCTATCTGGACAACACCTTTGGCACCGGCAATATCACCCTGACCGGTACGAATGAATTCAACCTGAATAACAGGTGGGGCTTGCAGGCTGCCTCCAAAGGCGACATCACCCTCAACAACATCACCGCCAACGAGAATAAAAGCTTGGGGGGAGCCTACTTATATAACGTAGCTGGTAGCGGCAACATCACCCTGAACGGTACGAACACTTTCAATCTGAACTACGAGACTGGCTTGACGGCTGCCTCCTCCACGGGCGATATCACCATCAACAACATCACCGCCAATGGGAATAAGAATTTTGACGGGGCCTTTCTTGTAGCATATGGTACCGGCGATATCACGCTGACCGGTACGAATAAATTCAACGGGAACTACTACAGTGGTTTGGTGGCTTCCTCTAACGCGGGCAATATCACCATCAACAACATCACCGCTAATGAGAATCTGAATTGGGACGGTGTCTCCCTCGATGCCTTCGGTAACATCACCCTGACCGGCACGAATGAATTCAACGGGAACTACTGGTCTGGCTTGGAGGCTTTCTCCTCGCGCAACATCACCGTCAACAACATCACGGCCAATGGGAATAAGAATTATGACGGGGCCTACTTAGACAACAGCTATGGTATTGGCAGCATCACCCTGAGTGGCACAACTGTATTCAACCTGAATAACAGGTATGGCTTGGAGGCTTACTCCGACAGCGACATCACCATCAACAACGTTACCGCTGCATCGAACGCGGTTGAAGGTCTGTACCTAGACGCACCCCAAAACATCACCATTACCTGTGACAGCATCTACGACAACGGCGGCTATGGTTTGAATGCTATATTGAACGGCGTACTCACGCTTAATGGGGTCACATTTGCAAATAACACTTCTGGTGACTTACTCCAGACCGGCGGCACACTGGTTGAAAATTCAACAGACTGTGCCCCTGCAGGTTCAAGCAATAAGACCATCGCTGGATTGCCCTTGCAGATCGTCCGCGTGAGCGGCGGCAGCGCGGAGCTGGATTGTGTTCTGTTCTCAGGCACTGTGCTCATTCTGCCGAATGGAGATCAGGTTATCTTCAAATGCCCAACCAGCGGATCGGCTTCTCTTAATCCGCTCACGAACGATGCCCTGCCGGGCGCTCTGCCCGAAGGCGTGGAATATGTCTCTGGAATGCTGGCAGATCAAAGTCCCGTGGGAAGCGACACTGCTTTGGACGGTTTGGTCGTCGTTAGTTTCCTCATCCCTGCGGAGTTCAATTCCGCCTCCCTCGCCATCCTGTATTGGACTGGCAGCGAATGGGTGGACCTCAAGGATGCAACGTTTGAAGACGGGCGTTCCGTGATCAACGGCGGCTACATGAACGGTGATGCGTACTTCGAAGCGCTCACCAACTTTGGCGGCAGGTTTGTGCTGGTAAGTAAATAGAATCGCTCAATGTCCCGAACACCTGCCTGAGACCCTTCTCAGGCAGGTGTTTTTTTATTTCCATCACGGTATACTTGACTGTATATTTTCAATTAACAAGGAGAACAAATGACTCTTTCTGCCCCACATTGGGATCTAAGCAATATCTATCCCTCGCTTGAATCGGACGAATTCAAGGCTGCCATCGCAGATTACAAAAAACAGGTTTCTGCTTTGGACAGGTTCTTCAAAGGCAAGTTGAGCAAGGCAACCGCCAAATCCAAAGACAAGGATCTGGCGGTGCTGGTCGGCGAGGCGATCGACCGCATCAATAAAATTCAAACGCTTTCCTCCACGATCGCGCCTTTTATTTATTCCTTTGTCACCACCAACTCACGAGACAAGCTCGCCATGAAAACTCTTTCAGAGTTTGAGCAGGCCAGTTTGCCAATGGATACACTCTATACCCAGTTCAAAGCCTGGTTGGGAACGATCGCTCCAAAACTTGGCAAGGTGGTGGAACTGAATCCATCCGCGAAGGCGCATGCGTTCATGTTGAAGGAAGCCGCCGAACAAAGCAAATATTTGATGAGCGAAGCCGAGGAAATGCTCGCGGCTGAATTGTCACTCAGCGGCGGCAATGCCTTTGGCAAACTGCAAGGCACAGTCACTTCGCAGCTTTCTGTTGACTTTGAGCTGGACGGCAAAATGCAGAAGATGCCCATGCCCGCGCTGATCAACCTGCGTTCCCATCCCGATGAGGCCACACGCCGCCGCGGATATGAAGCGGAGAGCGCAGCCTGGGAGGGAGTGAAAGAAACATTGGCGGCCTGCCTGAACGGGGTCAAGGGCGAAGCGAATGTGTTAAACAAAAAACGCGGCCGCAAGGATGCCATCCATTCCTCCATTGAAGCAGCGCGCATGGACCGCAAGACTCTCAACGCCATGCTCGAAGCCATGCAGGGTTCCTTCCCGATGTTCCGCAAATATTTCGACGCGAAGGCGAAGAAGATCGGCAAGGATAAACTTGCGTGGTGGGATATTTTTGCGCCTCTTGGTGCCACCGATAAAGTGTACTCTTTCGAAGAGGCACGCGATTTCATCCTTGAGAATTTCGGAAAATTCTCGCCAGATCTGGCCGCCTTTGCCAAACGCGCATTTGACAGCAACTGGATCGATGCCGAACAACGCGAAGGAAAACGCGGCGGCGCATTTTGTACCGAAGTGCAGGGCGTGAAGGAAAGCCGCATTCTGTGCAACTTTGACGGCTCGTTCGATCAGGTCAGCACGCTGGCGCATGAATTGGGACATGCATTCCACAATGAATGTGCATATCAGGCGAACAAAACAGTCTTGCAGCAACTCACGCCCATGACCCTGGCCGAAACTGCTTCAACCATGTGTGAAACCATCGTCACCGAAGCTGTGCTCGCCACCACCAAAGATCCACAGGAAGAACTGGCCGTCCTCGAAGCGCAGATTCAAGGCGCGGGCCAGGTGGTTGTGGATATTTATTCGCGCTATCTGTTCGAGAAGGAAGTCTTTGAGCGCCGCGCAGAATCTGAACTTTCTGCAGACGATTTCAACGACATCATGCTGCGCGCGCAAAAAGCCGCCTACGGCGATGGCATTGACGAACGCTATCTGCAAAAATTCATGTGGACCTGGAAGCCGCATTACTATTCATCTGGCTTGTCCTTCTACAATTATCCGTATGCCTTCGGGTTGTTGTTTGCTACGGGTTTGTATGCCATCTATCAACAACGCGGCGAAGATTTTGTGGAAGATTACAAGAACCTGCTGGCGTCCACGGGCGAGCAAACCGCCGCCAAACTTGCCAAACGCTTTGGCATCGATATCACCACACGCAAATTCTGGGATGACAGCCTCGCGATCATCGGCAAGCGCATCGACCGTTTCTGCGAGATCTAATTTTTCCTGTGCGTTAATTCATCCCGCAGTTCTATTGCGGGATGAATTTTTATATATAGATCATAGAGGTGTTCATGAGAGGAACAAAAAAAATTCTATTAATAGCGGCCATGTTTTTGCTTGCGATCAGCGCATGTGCCGCGCCCCAGCCGCAGAACGAATTCGCGGCGCAGCCTGTTGTAGCGGTCGTGATCCCGCAAACAGAAGATGCCGTTCCGCGCATCTCCGTGGAGGATGCCAAAGCCGCGCTTGACTCAGGCCAGGCCGTCATCGTGGATGTGCGCAGCGCGGAAGCCTACGCCGCCAGCCATGCGCAGGGAGCGATCTCCATTCCTTTGGATGAGTTCGAAAATAATATTGGCAACCTCACTTTGGAAAAAGATCAGTGGATCATTACCTACTGCACCTGACCGAGTGAACACACGAGCGCCCGTGCGGCGTTCCTCCTTTTACAGAACGGATACACCAAAGCAGATGCTCTCCTCGGTGGACTCGCCGCCTGGGTGGATGCAGGTTTTCTGCTGGAGCCATAAACGCTTCATGCTCCGCCCCAGTTTGACTCTGCATCACCAGCAGGATCAAGCTCTAACAAATTCGCCTTAAACAAAAACCGCCGACGAGATATCGTCGGCGGTTTGGCATCTGGTTTATGAAAACGCCTGAATGCCTGTCTGTGCTCTGCCTAATATCAATGCGTGGATATCATGCGTGCCTTCATACGTATTGACCGCTTCCAGATTCATCACATGCCGTATCACGTGGAATTCATCCGAGATGCCGTTGCCACCGTGCATATCACGAGACATGCGTGCAATATCCAAAGATTTGCCGCACGAATTACGCTTGATCAGTGAGATCATCTCAGGCGTGGATTTGTCTTCGTCCATCAGGCGGCCAACGCGCAGTGCGCCTTGCAAGCCCAATGTTATTTCTGTCATCATGTTCGCCAGTTTCAGTTGAATGATCTGGTTCGCCGCCAATGGCCGCCCAAACTGCGGACGGTCCAATGTGTATTGCCGCGCCGCGTGCCAGCAGAATTCTGCTGCACCCAATGCGCCCCATGCAATTCCATAACGGGCTTTGTTCAAACATCCAAACGGACCTTTTAGTCCGCTGACGTTGGGGAGTAAATTTTCAGCGGGTACAAAAACTTCTTCCATCACGATCTCGCCAGTGATGCTGGCACGCAGACTGAACTTGCCTTCGATCTTCGGCGCGCTCAAGCCTTTCATTCCTTTTTCAAGAATGAAACCGTGGATCTCGCCATCTAATTTTGCCCAAATAATAAACACATCCGCGATCGGCGAATTGGTGATCCACATTTTGTTGCCGTGCAAAATATAGCCGCCGTCCACTTTTTTGGCGCGGGTTTCCATGCTGCTAGGGTCACTGCCATGGTTGGGTTCGGTCAACCCGAAACAGCCAACCCATTCTCCGCTGGCGAGTTTGGGTAAATATTTTTTGCGTTGTTCTTCAGAACCGTATGCATAAATGGGATGCATCACCAGCGAACTTTGCACACTCATCGCGCTGCGATAGCCGCTGTCCACGCGCTCTACTTCACGGGCGATCAATCCGTAGGAGACATAGTTCAAGCCTGCGCCGCCGTATTCTTCAGGGATGGTGGCGCCGAGCAAACCGATATTTCCCATCTCGGTCATGATACTGCGCTCAAAAGTTTCGTTTCGATTCGCTTCAAGGATGCGCGGCATTAACTTATCCTGACAATATTTTCGCGCCGTGTCGCGGATCATGCGTTCTTCGTCTGTGAGTTGATCGTTGAGCAGGAAGGGGTCGTCCCATTTGAAAGATTGTTTTGACATGAGTTGCCTCGTTTGGAGAGTGGAGAAGATAGGGGAACAGAGAACAGAGAACAGAGAACAGCTAGAACCCGTCTCAAAAATATAGTTTTCGCCATCCCGAAGGGTCTCTTGTAACGAGGTAGAGATCCTTCGCTATCGCTCAGGATGACACTTTTGAGATAACTTCTAATATTTCCAGTGATTGTATCAAATGTCCATGAGATGAGATTCTTCCATATTTCAATCCCGAAGGGATGGCAGGATTCTAGAAATGACGGCAGCGAGATCACAAATCCCGAAGGGATGAAATAGCTCTTACACCCTCAGCGTAGAAACTGTTTGAAAAAACAGAAACAGGTTCGAGATTAAGAAAGAAGCGTGAATCAAAAAGAGGATGCGCCGCGAAGCACATCCTCTTTTTTGGTTTCAAATCTTTTTACTACGCGTTCCCAGTCAACCAGCCGCGAAGATCCATGGCTTTGACTACGCGGTCGATGGCGACCATGTAGGCTGCGTCGCGCATGTAGACCTTTTCTTTTTCACTGCGGTCGAGCACGCCGTGGAAAGCGGAGGTCATCTTCTGGTCAAGTTTTTCGAGCACTTCTTCTCTGGACCAGTAGAAGTTCATGTCGTTCTGAACCTGTTCGAAGTAGGAAGTGGTAACGCCGCCAGCATTGCAGAGGAAATCTGGAATGTTGAAGATGTTGTTCTTCTTGAAATGTTCATCTGCTTCGGGGGTGGTGGGGCCGTTGGCGCCTTCAGCCACAATGCGAATGCCCTTGGACATTTTCTTGACGGTATCAGCATTGACTTGGCCTTCGAGCGCGGCAGGGATCAATACATCGGCTTCCATCTCGATCCACTTGTCGCCGTCGCTAACTTCGTAACCGGAGTCCATGGCTTTCTTCTTGTCGATGGTGCCGTACTCGTCCACGATGGAGAGCAGGAAGCGGGGGTCGATGCCGCCCTTCTTGCTGTAGGTGTAAGCTTTCTTATCGTGACGGTCGTAGCAGGAAACACAAGCAACTGTTCCGCCGAGCATTTCGACGAAGCCAATGGCTGCATATTGTGAAACGTTGCCAAAGCCCTGAAGAGCTGCGACAGATTTTTTGGGATCCATGCCGATGTGCTTCATCGCTTCGCGCACGGTGTAGATCACGCCGTAGCCAGTGGCTTCGGTGCGGCCCAATGAACCGCCGCCGCCAAGAGGCTTGCCGGTGAACACGCCAGGGGTGTATTGACCCACGAGGCGGGAATATTCGTCCATCATCCAGCCCATCATTTGAGGAGTGGTGCCCACATCCGGGGCGGGTACATCATTGCGTGGACCAATGTTCTTCCACATGGCGCGTACCCAACCGCGGCAGAGTTCTTCTTTTTCATTCACGGTCAATGTGGACGGGTCGACAATGATGCCGCCCTTGCCGCCGCCAAGCGGGATGTCTGCAACGGCGCATTTCCAGGTCATCCACGTGGCGAGCGCGCGGACGGTGTCCATCGTCTCTGCAGGGTGGAAGCGGATGCCGCCTTTGTTGGGGCCGCGCGCATCGTTATGCTGTACGCGGAAACCCTGAAAAACCTTGAGTGAACCGTCATCCAAACGCACGGGAATGCGGAAGGAAAACTCGCGCATTGGCCAGCGTAAAACTTCAGACACGCCCGCATCGAGTTTCAATTGTTTGGCAACAGCATCGAACTGTTTCTGCGCCATTTCAAAAGCATTAATGGGTCCTGACATGTTGTTCTCCTAAATAGGTTGTAGAGAAAATATAAGCGGACACCCCGGGAAAGAAGGGTGCCCGCTTTGATCACGATGTATGTCATTACGCTGATTCATATTTTTGTTGTCCAATAAAACGCGAATGCCTATGAAATTTACACGAGAATCAAACTTGCGTCAATATGACAAAAGTCCACATATTTTGACCAAAAGTGGCGTTTTTTGCGTGCTTTTTATAACCCATTTGGGGAATGGAGGATGCGATTTATCCGTACTTCGGCCTTCGTTTTCCCAGAAATGCGGCCACCCCTTCACGATGCTCTGCTGATCTTCCCGCTTCATCTTGCAGGATGCCTTCATCGTGGAGCGCCTCTTCCAAATTTGGCAGGATCGCCCCGTTGAAAGCTTTCTTGCCCAAAGCAAACGCCTCCCGCGGACCTGCGGCCAGCTCGCCCGCAATTTGCATGACTAGCTTCTGATAGTTGTATCCACCTACTTGATTGACCAATCCCCATTCATAGCCCAATTGCGCGGGGATGGGTTTGTTGGAATAAAAATATTGCTGCGCACGGCCGAGGCCGATATATTTTGGCAGCAACAGGGAAACGCCAGAATCAGGCGCGAGCGCAATGCCGCTGAAACCCACCACGAAGTACGCGCTGGAGTGCGCGATGCGCAAGTCACAGGCGAGGGCAATTCCAAAGGCCGCGCCTGCGCACGCTCCATTGACTGCGGCGATGACAGGTTTGCCCATGCCGCGAATTTGCAGGATCAACGGGTTGTAGGTTTTCTCCAAATGCTCGCGGTACGAAATTGCTTCACCCTGTTTCATTTCGGTGATGTCCTGGCCTGCGCTGAAAACTTTGCCCGCGCCAGTGATGACCACGCACCTCACGTTCGAGTCTTTCTCTGCCTGGGCGAGGGTGTTTCTTAATTCATTGGTCATTTCAAAGTTAAAGGCGTTGGCGCGCACGGGGCGGTTAAGCGTCAGAACTGCTGTGCCAGATTCGAGCGTGGAGAGAAACGTTGTTGTCATGTATCCTCTTAAGAAAAAGTGACAGTCACCTTAAAGGTGACTGTCACTTTTTTGTAAACTCTATTCGTCGGGGAAGTCGTCTGAGAAATCGTCTTCGCCTGCATCCATTTCAAATTCCACTTTTTCGCTGTCGAGGTAAACCCACAGCAGCAAAACGTGTCCGTCCGGAGTTTCCACATTACGGGCGGCGAGGATGGGTGCAGTTTGTTCAAGGCCCATGTCGTTGCGATAATGCAGCTGGATGGATGCCTTGTTGTGCCAGGCGTTGTAGCATCTTTCGACCAACGCGGGGCCGTTGAATGTTCGCAGGCGCGTGAGCGCAGGAACAGACAAATTCGGGCTTTCGTTCAAGCCCATTGCCCATCCGTCGTTGACGTGTTCAAAAACGGGGGGCGGACCTTCAATGATTGTGATTTTATCTTCCATAAGGTTACCTACTGCGCGAATATACCACAACTGTAGCAGGGAATCGTTTCAGAGTTTCGTTAGAGTTTCATAACAGGACGAATGGGCTATTTTCTCAAGGGGCATCGGTGTGAAAATGGAATTTATTCGAATTGCCTAAAAGAGAGAAATCCATGAAAAAATACTTGTCCGCCATTTTGCTTGTTCTTAGTTCTTTAGCCTGTTCTTTTCTTACAAGATCCCTGACACCGCCCACCGCTATTCCAACCACAGCGGCTGGTCCGATTTTCACACCTACATATACAATCAGTGTGATCGAAGAGGATGTGTACTGTCCTTCAGACATCCCAGGTGCAACGGATGCTTATAATCAAGGACTTACAGAGGAGCAGGCTGGAAATTACGAAAGGGCAATTGAGCTTTATAAGAATGCCATCGAGCTTGATCCTGAATACTGTGATGCAATGGATAATCTTGGCTTGAATTTAAAACGGCTTGGCAGAACAGAAGAATCGATTCATTGGTATTTGCGTTCGATTGAGGTTTTCCCGGAGAATGATGTAGCCTATTTGGGATTGGCCAATGCCTACCGCCAGTTGGGGAGATATGATGAAGCCATTTCCACCTTCAAACAATTGAGTCTCATGGCTCCTGAAAATCCTGAAGGCTATTTTGGACTTGGCATGGCCTACTACGACATCGGTCAATACCAGAATTCCATTGATAGCCTTAAAGAAGCCGAGCGGTTATACAAGGCACAGAATTCTTCCTACATTGCAGACGCACAAATATTCATTGGCTATAATTACTTTTCCTTGCAGGATCTGGAAAATGCTGTCAATTATTTTGAACTGGCTTATCCAGCCTATCAGGGTGATGCCGAGTTAAATTATTATCTTGGTTTTTCCTATTATGATGAATCCCCTGTGCAGGATTTTGCGAAGGCAAAACAATACCTGCTCAAGGCACGCAACCTTGGTTATAGTCTGGAATCTGAACTGGAGAAATTTATCGATCAACCATGAGCAAACTTACCCCCAAGATCATTCTCGAAGGCACCCGCCTGACCTTCAAAACCGATATTGCATTCGCGCTCAATGAACACCCGCGTGTGGTGGGGCCGCGCAAATATAAATATCATTCGCCGTTGATCTCTGGCGAATGGTGTGCATTCACCAACTTTCCCTGGGGGCGCGGGCTGATCAACTTTGAGCCGCAGGAAGAAGCGCTTGCCATGGAAACCTACGCCACCTGGGTGAAGCTCTTTGAATTGCAAAAATATTATTCATGGATCGTGGATCGTTTTCACCTGTCCACGCGCATGTATCAATTGAACACCTATAAAAAAGATTATGATTTTCGCTGGCTGGAAGAACGATTGCTCCCGCTGAATTTTCGTCTTGTGCTGCTAACGCGCTCACCCGAATCTTTCGAAGCCGCGCGCGACGAACGGCTCAAGGTTTCGGGCAACCCGTCTCAATACGATGATCTGAACCTTTTCATCGAAGAACAAAAATTGATCCGCAGGCTTGCCCGCGAATCAATTTTGCCTTTGCTTGAGTTGGATGTTTCAGATAACAATATCCAATCTGCCACCGAAAAGATCGCCGATTGGATGGAAGCGACAGGCGGTTTATACATGCCTTCGTAGGCACAAAAATTCTCTTACAGTGATTTCAAAATTTCTTTCACTAGCCCGGGCCCGTGATAAACCAGCCCCGTATACAACTGCACCAGCGCCGCTCCCATATCGAGGCGGCGTTTTGCATCATCAGGATTCATGACTCCGCCCACACTCACCACAGGGATGGCTCCGTTGATACGCTTGATCGTTTGATAAAGAACCGCTTCACTCTTAACTGTCAGTGGTTTGCCGCTCAAGCCGCCTGTTTCTCCCTTGAGGCTTGATCTCAATCCCTCGCGCGATAAAGTTGTGTTCGTAACGATGACGCCGTCCATCTTTGCATTGAGGATGACTTCAAGCGCATCGTCCAACTCTGCATTAGAAAGATCTGGGGATAATTTGACAAGAAGCGGCAGGCGCTTGTCATGATATTTCTCACTGACCACACGCTGCTCGTGGATGTGTTTCAGCAGATCTTCAAGTGCAGTTCGTTCCTGCAAGGCGCGCAGTCCCGCGGTGTTCGGGGAACTGATGTTGATGGCGAAGTAATCTGCGTAGAGTGAGAAGTTGTCCACCAGAGCGACGTAATCCAGTGCGGCTTCTTCGTTGGGTGTTTCTTTATTTTTGCCAATGTTAATGCCAAGGATGAGATTGCCCTTGTCTATTTTTCTTGGCGTCATTTTTTTGTTTGGGGGGACGAACCCAAAATATCTTTCCATTGCGCTGGGGCGAAGATAGGGATTGAGCTGCATTTGCACAAACTCAGAGCCGCGTGAAGGGAATCCCATGCGGTTGATCACGGCTTCATCTTCTATCAGACGGAAAATGCGCGGGGACGGGTTGCCAGATTGAGGGCGGGGAGTGATCGTTCCTATTTCCACGTGGCCGAATCCCAAAGCGCCGAGACCTTTAATGGCGCGGGCATCCTTGTCATAGCCAGCAGCGATCCCAATTGGATTTTTGAAAGTTAATCCAAAGGCCTCCACGGGCTTTGCACGGACTTTGAAAAGCTGTGTGAGCAGCCAACGGGTGGGGGTAAAGTTCCCCACCCGACGGATCGCGTTCAGGGTCAACAGATGTGCGCGTTCAGATTCGAGCTTGAAAAGATAAGGTCGGATTTTGGAATACATTTATACTTTTGTTTTGTGTTGGGCGATGTAACGGTCGCAATCGGCGGCATATTTCTTGGCGCGTTTTTGCAAGGCAGGCATGAGTGAAAAATCACCCTTGATCATATCGAGGCCATGTTCAAGTAATTGCTGATTTTTCTTTTCAAGCACGGTGGCCAGTTCGTGGACGGGTTTGGGCCTGGATTCAAAGGCTTGTGCGGGTGTGGG
>JAVBXV010000253.1 GCA_030824405.1 Anaerolineales bacterium
TTATGATTTATACAGTGATGACAACATTTCCCTTTTTGTGTCCTTTTTCAATGTAATTATGAGCCTCGACAGCCTGTTCCATCAGGAAGGATTTATCAACACTGGCTTTGACCTTTCCTTCTTCAACCAGCTTTTTGACGAAAATCAAACTTTCGGATGTCTCGTTTGCAAAGGCGCAGATCACTTTTTGCTTGCCGCCCGTGATCGAAATCCACAACATTTGTAGCAGCGCTTTTATTTTGAAGCTGGCTAAAAGATAGATGCCGTTCGGGTTGAGTGAACGCTTGACCCGCGAAAACGAACTCCTACCGAGGATATCGAAGATCAGATCGTAGGTCTTGCCGTTTTGGGTGAAGTCCTCTTTAGCGTAGTCAATAACCTTGTCTGCGCCGAGGGATTTCACGAATTCCAGCCTCGGAGCGCCACAGACACCTGTTACTTCCGCGCCGAAATGTTTGGCGAGTTGCACCGCCATCGAGCCGATTCCGCCTGAAGCGCCATTGATGAGGACTTTCTGTCCGCGCACGCTTGCCAGCGTATTTGCCTTCGCAAGCAGACTCGTCGCCATGATCGCCCCATAGGGCAGGGTGGCGGCCTCTTCGTAGGTCAAGTTGGACGGTTTGAGCGCCACAGTCCCAGACTCGGGGATGCAGACATACTCGGCGTTGGCTCCCATGTACATCCCAAGGTACGCGAAAACCTGGTCGCCAGCCTTGAATTTCGTCACATCCTTGCCAATTGCTTCAACTTCCCCTGCCAGTTCACTTCCCAGAATATTGATCTTGGGTTTATTCCACCCAAACGACATGCGCGCGGGAAGGTACAGCGGCGCGGGCATGTTGAACTCGCTGGGAGTGAGATTGCCAAAGTTCCGCGCCAGCAGGTCGCCGTAGTTGATTGGTGTCGCATAAACCTTGACCAAAATTTCATTATCCTTCGGGGTGGGCTTTGCCACATCCTTGATTTTCAATACATCGGGTGTTCCGTATTCGGTAAATACAATTGCTTTCATGATGATATTCTCCAATTTTCTATGCCGTCGCGTTTACAGCTGACGGATTAAATCCCTTGACGATCAACCAGATCCCCATGAAGATTTCGTTCAAGATGATGGGAAGGGCAAAGATCATGCTTACTCCCATGCCAAGCTCCACTTTCAATGACAGCAGGTTCATTATCAAGACCAACATAACTGCGACCAACCCCCAAACTGAAATAAATCGCGGCAGAAGTTCTGATTGATACAGCAAGGAATAAAGCAGGAGAGCGCCGAGACTAAAAAAGATGGGGATCAGCAGACCCGAAACACTCGCGCGTTCCGCAATGGCAAGGATGCCCGCCGTCTGAAATTGAACATCCGAAATCCCAGCCTTCAGATACTCCCGACTTAATGTCATCAACGACAGCGGGGCGATCACGATCATGCTGCAAAATACAGCCTCGACGATTCGAAAGCCCAGGTATCCAACCGCCATTGTTTCGTTGTATCGTTTCATGATTGAGAACATAAGAGACGCGATCCCAACCACGGCAATGGCATTCACCAGTTCGAGGAGCATCCCCACGATCAGCAGAGTTTCGTTTTCCGATGTGACAAGATGATTTGGTGCGGAGATCACGGATTCCACCAGTCCGCCGCCCAGCAGGCTCGCCACCATCGCGGTCAAAAATAAAGCTCCGACAAATCCTGCGGTCCTTTTATTCGGGTTCATTTTTCATCTCCTTCAAGTTCGTAAGAAAATACATCCTGCAACGGCACGCCGAAGACCAAGGCAATCTTGAAAGCCAGTTCCAGCGAAGGGGCGTATTTTTCACCTTCGATGGCAATGATGGTCTGCCGTGTCACGCCGACCTTTTCTGCCAGTTGCTCCTGCGTCAGTTCGTTGTTGTGAAACCTTAATTTTCGAACATTGTTTCGCACCTTGTATTTATCCATCTTAGAACCCCTTTCGGTAAAGATACAGTTGCGAAATATCTCCGATGATTTCAGCAAGGATGGACGAGAGAATGAGCAGGCTGAACATTACAAGCGGCGGCTGACCAAAGGCGAAGGTTAGCATGGCAATCAACACCCCAATGGAGAACGCAATGTAGGAAACCTTGCTGCCTTTCAGTCCAATCAGTTGGTCACGCTCGTCTTCGATGAAACGTTCTTCCTGATCCGATCTTGTTTTGATGGCGTGGACGATGCTTAGCAATATGTTGGTCAGAATGCTGCCGATGATGTTCACAATGATGGCTGCCACGATGACAATTGCCCAAAGGCTGAAAACCTTCGCCGCGACCAGTCCGCCCGCCTGCTGCATTTGAAACAATTGGGACAGATAGTAAACCCCGATCAGTAGGTGGCTGACCAAAGAAACCGTGATATTTTTCTCTTGATATGACATTTTGACCTCTTTCTGTATGTTTTTGATTACTTTTAGTAATATTATATATACATATAGTAATTCAAAACATACATAATGTCAATATTACTTTACATTTGTTTTGGACAACAAAAAACGACTGAACATCTCAGCCGTTTTTTGAATTTTGCAGGGTGAACTCAGATAGACAGATTTTATTTTATGCCACAAGAAAGCAGTTTTACCTCACCAATTTTAAGCAAAGCTCACGATGCCTTCGAAGTTAACCAAGCTGCCCCAGATTTCTGTGTTTAGTTTTTCGCGTTGCGATCTTGCAAATTCCCAGAATAAGGTTTGAGCACGTGTTAACGGATGGCTTATATGCCGCGCAATATAGACTGTGCGTTTTAGATCAAGCCCCTGTAACTCTACTTTTTTTACACGGCCAAATGCAAGTCCGCGGGCGGCGACCATTTCAGAAACGAAGGCGATGCCTACACCTCGTTCGACGGCCATTTCAATAGCCTCAGGGTTGCCAAGTTCCATGGTTGTATTCAATCTGTCTGGCGTGATGCCAAATCCTTTTAATCCCTGCATGACGGCTTCACAAGTGCCAGAGGTTTCTTCACGCATGATGATGCGCTGATCCAATAGATCTTCTGGTGTGGCTTTACCATAACTTGCCCAGGGATGATTAGCTGGGACGATCAAATAAATATGGTCCTCGAATAGCGGCATGGATTCAAGCTCGCGATGTTCAAAGTATTTGCTGGATACGCCGATGGGAATATTTTGATTGAGCAGCCGCTCGTATATTCCCTCCCGTCCCATTACTTTTACGCGTGGATGTACCGCCGGGTAGTCACGCTGGAAAGTTGAGAGCAGAACTGGCAGAAGATATTTTCCCGCAGAAGTTGAGCAGCCAATGAGCAATTCTCCGCCCACCTGGTGGTTGATCTCCTGAAAGCCATCATCGAGCAAGCGGGCTGCACGTAACACGTCTCTTGCCATGGGGAGAATGGCAAGTCCCACTTCACTTAATTCAACAGCGCGTCCGTGTCGGATAAATAGATCCACGCCATAGACTTTCTCCATGGCTTGTATATTCTGGCTGACTGCGGATTGAGATAGGTGAAGTCGTTTTGCGGCGCTGCTAAAATTCTTCTCTTCTGCTGCAGCTAGAAAGACCCGTAAAATGGATAACTCTATCAATTTTCTCTCCGTGTTCCATAAGTGTTTGTGATTGGAGTACGGCATAAGGATAAGTCCTTCTGATGGGTCTGGCTAGTGAACTACATCAATAAACAGATGTGATGCCATGGGGAGAATGCCCCATCATAAAACCTGCCCGCGAGGATTGCTCGCGGGCAGGAAGAGAAAAGTAATACGAGGATTCTTATTATTTCACTACTGGCAATTCTGCCGCGACCCAGCCATTCATGCCGCCATTGAGATTGCGGACATTGGTATAGCCGAGGAATTGCAGATACATTTGGGTCATGGCGCCGCGATGACCAGAAGCACAGATGACCATGATGGGTGCGGCTTTGTCAGCGGGGAGTTGGGCGAGGTTGGCGGGGACATCAACTACGGGGATGGAGACTGCGCCATCGATGTGACCATTCGCATCCCATTCTTCCTGTGAGCGGACATCTAAAATGAAGGGCACGGTCCCAGCTGTGAGTTCGATGTTGAAATCGGGGGATTTGATTGCGCCAAAACCTTCGGGTAAATTGCTTAGATAATTATCGAGAGCAGCTAAACGTGCAGGATCTACTTCGGGAGCTGTGCCAGCTGTCGGCGCGGTGGGTGCGCCTTTTTCCACTGGGAATTCTGATTTGATCCAGGCGTTAAGTCCGCCGTTGATGTTGACTACGTCTGAATATCCAAGCAGACGTAGTGCCATCATGCCGAGCGAGCCGCGATGACCAGACGCGCAAGTGATGACGATCTTTTGATCTTTCGCGGGGAGCTTGTCAAGATTCTTAAGCAGATCGCGGATCGGGATATTGATCGAGCCTGCGATGTATCCATTGGCTTCGATTTCGGAGGGTTCGCGCACATCCACGATGAAAGGTGGATTCTCAACCAGCATTTCATTGAGCTTGTCTGCCTTGATACTGTAATAGCCAGCGTCGGTTGGCAGGGTGGTGATGTATTCACCCATGACAGTTGCCCAATCGGTATAACCAGCAACAGGCATGCCAGCGGCCTTCCAGCCATTTAATCCACCGTTGAGGTTGATGACGTTGGTGTAACCCATCAGACGCAAGGCCATCATTGTGATGCCGCCGCGATGACCAGAGGCGCATAGTACGATAATGCGGGCATCTTTATCAGCAGGGATTTGATCGAGATTGCTGAAGAGATCACTGAATGGAATATTTACTGAACCTTCGATGTAGCCGTCTTTGTCCCACTCAGCCTTGCTGCGGACATCGATAATGGCGGGTAATTCGGAGCCAGCTAATTCTTCAGCCAATACATCAGATTTGACTGCGTAAAATCCCTCGGGAAGATTCGCAAGGAAACCATTGAGCATTTCAAACAAAGCCTGATCTTCAATAATGGCTGTGCTGATCGAAGCTGGGGCTTCTGGCATGGAGCCGGTAACAACGGGGAGTTCGGCTTTCTTCCAGGCATTCAAACCGCCGTTCAAATTGCGGACATTGGTATAGCCCAACATCTTGAGGGCTGCCATGGTCATGCCGCCGCGATGGCCAGATGCACAAGTTACGACAATGGCTTCATCCAAACCAGGAAGTTTATCGAGATTGGCGAGCACTTCGCGCACAGGGATGTTAACTGAGCCTTCAATGTAGCCGTCTTTTTCAACTTCGGCGGTTTCGCGCACATCAAGGATGAAGGGTGCATTTTCCACCAGTTCTTCATTGAGTGCGGTCACTTTTACTGAACCGTACCCTTTGTCACCAGGCAGGTCGGCGATCAACGCTGTGAACAATGCTTGCGCATCAGGACCAGTCTCTACGACCATAGGCGCTTCGGTGACAACCGCCAACGGCGCTTCAGTTGCTTCTGTAATAGATTCAGCTGCGACTGAGGGCGCACAGGCGCTCAAGACCATACTGAAAACGAGAAGCAGGGCAAAAAACAGTTGAAATTTTTTAGACATTTTTCTTCTCCTTCGTGAAGAATATATTTTTATCAAGTGCCTTTGGAGCAGCTTGTAATGCATGAATTATGGAAGTTTGTGGCAGCCTGAACACTTCTCGTCCAGAAAATCAGCATGACTCTCGGGACTTACAGGCGCTTCCCTGATGCCTTCGGTATGACAGGCTGTGCATGAGGTGGTTACGAGTTCGTTGTGCGTGGCAGGTTGCGGCATCGCCGCGAGGATCAAGTCTACGGACGCAGGCAGCACATTGACGATCACTTGTGCGTTTGCGTTTAACTCTTCTTCTTTCACCTTGTCGGCTGTTAGGAAAATTTCAGGGTTGCTGTGGCAGGCTTCGCAGGAAGCATTCTGCGGCGTGTACCGCTGAATATTGTGCGGCGTGGAATAAACCCAGGTGGGCAGCGCATCAAAGTTTGGCAAAAGATTCTCACCATAAAACTCATAGCTGGTGGGGGAGGATGGCACATGGCGCACAGGCACATATTCATATGGCCTGTCTTCACTTTGAATGGGATTGCGCCCGATCAAAAACGTCATGTATGTCGCGTCAGTTTCGAAGTATGGATTCCCGCTGGTTTCACTGACTGCCACATGACAGCCATCACAACTGGTGTACGTCACTGAGTGGCAAACCTGGCAGGACAGCGTATCGTTGTTGGCATGCCTCTCGTGCATGTCAATTCCATCACCTGCGGCAACTTCTGCGTGACAATCGATACACTTTGGATCTTCTGCGCCGCTAAAACGATGATCTTGTGGGGTTGCAGTTTCTATTGCCTCAGAAGCATCTGTCATGCCGTGTAACGCAGCACCTTCATGGCATTTCACGCAGCTCATGCGTGCTTCACGGAAATGTACGTCACCGGGATAGCCTTCATTTTTTCCAAGAAACTCATTGCCTACGCGGCTGCCATGACACGCCGTACAAGAACGCGTCATGGGTGGCGTGGCTTCAAATACATGTCCCGTAAATAAACCGCCGCCCACATTTTTCGGCTGGCTGACATGGCACTCGCCGCAGGTTGTATGGCATGTTGCACAGTGGTTCCCAAACATTTCCTGCAATTGGTCGTGACCTTCAGGCACAACACCTTCAACGGTGTTGCGAGTATTGATGGCTGTCCAATAGCCAGCTTGTGTATTGTGTAAACTATTTGGGAATGCTGCACTTTCCTCTTCATGGCATTCAGCGCAATAGATCTCGGGCTGCGCGCTTGGGCTGATCACCATGCCTTCATGCGCCGCGCCCTTATCTGAAACATTCGCCCCCAAGTGACATTCGATACAAGTTAATTCACCGTGATCGGTCTGAGGAAATGCCTCGCCGTCCACTAATACTTTTTCCCAGGGCTCCAACGGAGCCACCTCGCCACCTCAGCCAACGCCCTTGGATTCAGCCTCCGCGATTTCTTCCACATGTTCTGCTGTATCGATTAGACGTTGTTTATCTGTATGACACGCCAGACATTCGCCCGCTTCAGGCGCCAGCGTGGAAACTGCCTCTGTTACTATAGACTCTTCTGTGGCTGATGGAGACTGTGATGCTGCGTTCGCCGCTGTACAGGCGGATAAGAAGAACCCTAGCACAATCAAAATTCCTGAAAATTTATTCTTTATCATTCGCCTCTCCGTTTTGTGCTTTATTTCACAAAATTATTTTAGCGCAGTCCCTCTGCAAGGTAAGTGATAAAGATAATATGCGGTTATTAGATTTACTTATGGATGGATATAACTGGAGCTATTAGTGCAGGTAATATCATCCAGACATTTATATAAGCAGTTATCCTTTTATTTACCCAACCTAAGGATTTTTTCTCACAGGATGCTTTTTTGTTCTAAAGAGGAATTATTGATTTTCAACTGATGTGATTTACCAATGGGCGACTTGAGGTGAAGTGGATTAGCAAAAGGCATGTATTGGTTGATGAATTTTTTGCCGAGAGTTGCTGAAGCTTGGGAGTTGGTTAAAGTCGAGGCAATTATTCAATTGTGTCCACTCAAGTCACCAAGAGGATTGTTTACTTCACCAATCTGGGCGGATGGACTAAGTAGCTAGCACAGGAGCGTGTATGAAAAGCTAAAAACTCACTTTAGTTAATTAAATACAGCTAGTCGCGTAGAACGAGATTCTCGAGTGCCTGACGGTTATGTAATGTGATACTGGCACGTGTTACTTTCAAATACCCTTCTGCCTGGAATTGATACAAAATTCGACAGATGACCTCTGGCGAGGAAGCTACCATCGAAGCCATATCCTCCAGAGTTAGGTCGCGTTGTACGGTGGGGTTTTCAGTATTCTCAAACTTTTCAATAACCATTTTTGCCAGACGGCTGGCAACTTGATTAAATGCCAGGTTGTAGATACTTTCGCGTCTTTTTCGAATCAATTGAGTCTGGCGGCGCAGCAGAGCACGCGTTGCATTCTGATTTCGAAAAACGACCTGCAGTGCTTTTTCCCCCTCCCACTGATAGAGAGTTGTACTGCGCACCACCTCCAATGTGGACGGCATGGGGGATTGATCTAAAACGGTATGTGCCCAGAAAATATCGTCCTTCTCCCATGTGGAAACTACATAGCTTCGTCCATCTGGCGAATTGATCATTGAACGAAGCGCTCCATTGGCAACATAAAGCACAAAAGGCCAATCGTCTCCCTGTTGACAAAGAACCTCTCCCTTTTTCAGGGATCGCCGAAGCGCCAATTGGGATAGATCCTGACGATCTTTGTCTGTCAACTTTTCAAAGACTTCCACTGTACTTAGTAATTCAGTGAGATTGCCCATTCTCTGACCTTTTTGATTGAAATACAAACTCAACGTTATCTTGACTTAAGTCAAGGTGAGATGGTTCCTGGTATTGTATATTTATTGTGAATTCTATCACACAGAGAGTTCACAATAATCTTACGAAGGAGAATTGCACGATGTTACTTTCCACTTCACGCCAGGTTCGTCTTGCTGTGGTCATCCTTTTGGTGATCGCTGCGATCCTAATGATCGCGGTCATACCTTTCATCGGGTTTAATATGGTCAACCCGATCGTTGAGGCTCAACAAGTCCGTATTGAAAAGTTCACTGCGGAAGGCAATCCCCAGGCGCCTTTGTTGGCTCTTACTGTCTGGCTGGTAAGCTTCTTCTTTCCTTTCTGGAGTACGATGTCGTTCATCGCGGGCATTGTGTTGCTTGTGATCGCACTCCCCCTGTATCGCGGCGAAAGATGGACACGCGGCCTAGCTCTGCTATGTCTGGCTGTTCCATCCATTGGGGGCGCATATATGATCGTGCCGTGGATGAACTTCATCGGCGGTGGATTCCCACCCGCAGTTACCATGATGACTATTGGCTTGATACCATACTTTGCTATTTTGCTGGCTGAAAAAGTGGATTTGACCCAAAAGATGGTGGACTTCCTGGTCTTCCTTATGTTGGGCGTTACCGCTGCAGAAAACTTTGCAAATGGACATGCAGCCTATCGCATCTTGTTCGGACATCCTGCTCGTCCACTATTTGCTGAAGGTATTGCGATAACCTATTTTGGCTGGCTTACCCTGTGGGTTGGGATGGGACTATGTATTGCAGCCATCTACCTGCTTGGTGAGAAAAAAATGTCAGGCTGGTATGCTGGTTTGATCGGAGGCTTGGTGACCCTGATGGGCAGTGCCGCCATCCATTATGTACGCCACGCCACCCTTGACTATTTGTACGGTGCATTGATGGGATTGAGCATCGTCATCATGTTGTTGATCCCCGTTTTCAAGAAAAGATTGTTGACAGAATATTCAAGCTAGCCCATTGTACTGAAATTTAATGAACTCCCAGTCTATTTTGACTGGGAGTTCATGTTTACTTGTATCCTGCAATTTTTCCAACATCTTACGTTCGTAGAGCAATTTTGCAAACCATATTAAATCCGCTTACTCAGTTGAGCCAATCCCTCTGTTTGTCTATCAGCTTTCACGATAAATCTTAGAGGTATAATTTTAAATCTGCGCTTATTGTGGCGCCGCGAAAAAGGAGTCCATGCTTAAGAGTCTTCAGAGCAGGTTAATTGCTTTATTTATTACATTCGTTCTGCTTGTGCTCACTTCGGTTGGCGCAACTTTTTGGGGCGTAAAGACTCAACAGAAGGATGCTCTTATCATTAATCTTGCTGGACGGCAAAGGATGTTGGTTCAGCTCATGGTTAGACTTGTGATCGGAGAGCAGGATAAGGGGAGTGGGTCAATGGAAATGCTGGCAAATGCTGAAAATACATTCGATCAGACGCTCACAGCGCTTGAGAATGGTGGAATGACAACGTATTTGCCTGATAGTTTTGTCATAATACCTGAGACGAAAAATACAGAAATCATAGAAGCATTAAGTGAGGTACGCCAAAGCTGGGAAAAATTTCGCGCGTCCATTGCAGTAATTCGATCCATGTCACAAACCGAAATCGTTTATTCTGAGGCCAGTCAGGACCTTGAATTGCAATCTGCAATTCTTGCCCAACGAGCTGATAGAGTTGTTCAGCTATATGAGGCAGACTCCACGGCAAAGTTAAATACTTTGCGCAATATTCAAATGGGCTTTCTGTTCTGTGCATTAGTGCTGCTTGCTATTGGTGCAGTAGTGACTCGTCAGTCGGTTCTCAAACCTCTGGCAGAACTGGGAATTGCGGCTGCCTATCTGGGTGAAAATGATCTGGAAACACCGGTGCAGGTTCAAGGTCCAGAAGAGATGCGCAAGTTATCTCAATCCTTTGATGGAATGCGCATCGGGTTAAATTCCGCTAGACAGGAATTGATCAATCTTAATAGCACTTTAGAGAAACGGGTTTTTCAGCGGACACAGGAATTGGAAGCACTCAATGTTGTCAGTCAGGAAATTACCTCACGACTTGATATTCATCAGGTGTTAAATTCGGTAACAGAAAAAACCAGCGTGCTCTTAAATGGCGATATCTCGTTTTTATGTTTACTGGATGGTGGCCAGCGTCAACTCAAACTTCAAACATTTAGCGGCTCCGTTGATGCAGCCATTAATGATACGACGATCATAAACAAAAATGATTTGACAGAGGCTGTTGTGAACAGCGAAAAGGCTGTGGTTTGCGGCATTGATACCTGTCGTGAAGGATGTGCGATCCTGTCTGAAAAATATCGCAGCAGTCACATGGCCGCTGCCTTGCGAAGCAAAGAGCAGATTATTGGCGCGTTATGTGTGGGCAGTACCAGTCCGCAACGATTTGGTGACGAATCTGCCGAATTGCTCACCAAGCTTGCGAATACAGCCTCAATTGCATTGGAAAATGCACGTCTATATGAGCAGGCGGAACGCATTGCTACTCTTGAAGAGCGTCGTCGTATTGCAGCGGATATGCATGATGGTCTTGGGCAAACCTTGAGCTATCTCGGTTTGATGACCGATCAGGTTGTTGATTTCTTGTCCAAAGGGCAGGAGCAGGATGCAATGGAAAGATTGCATCGTACCCGTGAGACCATTGAAAAAGCCACAGGCGATGTGCGAAAAGCGATCCACAGCCTGATGGATGAGAATCCGATCAGTCCGAATCTCTGTGACCAACTGTGTGATGTGGCAAATGAATTTTCATCCAAAACCAATACCCTCGTAGAGTGGAAACTTGACACAGAGTCCCCCTGCAATTGCCCGCCCAAGGTAAACGAACAAGTCATTCATGTGGCACGTGAAGCACTGACAAACTCAATTGGTCATGCGCATGCCAGCAGAATCACCATGCATTTTAAGCAAGGCGTTCGCGATCATGTATTGTTGATCGAAGACGACGGAAAAGGATTCGAATCCTCACAGCCCAGCCCCAATGGACATTTTGGTTTACAGATCATGAAAGCAAGGGCGCAGCAAATTGGAGGCCACCTCGAAGTCAGATCAACGCCTGGCATGGGGACGCAGGTCATTTTATCCTTTCCTTCAGAAAATACAGAGTAACTTAATTTATATGAAAAAAATACGCGTTCTGTTAGTGGATGATCACGCTTTGTTTCGCGAAGGTCTGTCGGTGATTATAAGTTCACAGCCAGATATGGAAGTTGTGGGAAACGCCAATGATGGACTGGAAGCGGTTATTAAATCACAGGAGCTGAAACCAGACCTGATCTTGATGGACATTCAAATGTCCACCATGGATGGTCTGGAAGCAACCCGCCAGATCAAGCGGTTACTCCCTGATACGATCATTGTTGTGCTTACTGTCCGCGATGATGATGAAAAACTATTTGAAGCTTTAAAAAGTGGTGCGCAAGGATATCTATTAAAGGATATTCGTTCACATAAAATGGTGGACATGCTGCACAGCGCCTTGAACGGTGAAGCTGCCATCACACCGTCACTTGCAGGACGGGTACTCGCTGAATTTCGGCGCATGAGTTTGAATCAAAAGCGAGGCTCTGATCTGTCAAATGAAGATGGCTCGCTGACTGAACGCGAACTGGAGGTGCTCTCCCTTGTTGCAAAAGGTGCCTCAGACAAGGAAGTAGCCGAAAAACTGTTCGTGAGTCTAAATACCGTTAAGACCCATATTCGCAATATCCTGTCCAAATTGCGCGTAAATTCCCGTAGGGAGGCTGCCAGACTGGCTCATAGTAAAGGCCTGCTTTAGCTCAAAGGAACTAGTTCTTTTATGAAAAAAGAGTGATGTGAAAATCACTCTTTTTTCATTCCAATAATTACATATAACTGATACGTCAATTGTGCTTATTACAGTAATATGAACAATGGAATTCTAAAAAATCTATTCCATACCCAATAAGGAGAATTGCCATGTCTGACAAAAAGAACGAAGAACCCCAACACCCCGGCCAAAAGTTGTTTGACAATATCTGGCTGTTGTTTGTAGCGTCATTGTTAATCAGTACCTTGATTTATAACGTGTGGGGAATTGTTGACCTGTTAAACGTGCCCCCGGCCCCATATTAAGAAATTGGAGAATGTATTATGTTAGCACCTGAAAAAAATTGGTGGAAACCCATGGGCCGTATGGAAAAAAGCTGGCTCACTGTCGCATTTGTTTGGTGTGTTTTTCTTACGGTGATGATGCCGCTTTGGTATTTCTATGGCAAGCAAAATGTGCCCACTGAAACCTACAGAACTTCAACTGAGAATTATGGGGCGAAGGTCAATGCTTTTGTGGAACAATACACTGTCGGCAAGGATGAAGCGAGTGGATTTCCGATCGTTGCTGCCCCTCCCGGTAGTGATGTATATATCCGCGCAAGCACCTGGCAGTGGTATCCGATCCTGCAACTGGAGAAAGGGCAGGAGTACCGCCTGCACATCTCTTCCATGGACTTGCAGCACGGATTCTCCCTTCAACCGGTCAATATCAATCTCCAGGTAATTCCTGGGTATGACTATGTTGCAACCATCACGCCCACCAGTTCGGGCGAATTCACCATCGTCTGTAATGAATACTGCTTTGTCGGCCATCACACAATGGTTGGTAAAGTGATCGTGACCGAGGAGAAATAAATATGGCATCCCTTGCACCTACAACTGCATGGACAAAAGGCGCAAAAGACGATTATCGCGATTGCCCTGTGACCACCCTGAAAGTGGATATGCATACAGAACGCCTCATTATCGCTAATGCGGTCATGGCGGTCGTTTGTCTTTCACTTGGCGGCATTGCGGCACTGTTGATCGCGCTTACCCGCTGGCAGGCGATTCACCTACTTCCTGCGGCATGGTTCTATCGCCTGCTGACATTACACGGCATTGACATGCTGATCGCGTGGATCGTTTTCTTTGAAATGGCAGGTCTGCACTTTGGCTCTACCATTCTGCTTAATGCACGACATGCAGCGCCCAAACTTGCCTGGGTGGGCTTTGGCATGATGACCGTTGGCGGTTTGATGGCAAACGCGGTTGTTTTGATCGACCCGAATTCGAACGTCATGTTCTCTGCCTATGTTCCTCTCAAGGCACACCCGCTGTTTTATCTCAGTTATATTTTGTTTGCGGTCGGCGCGTTGCTCACAGTCATTACATTCTTCATCAATATTGTGGTTGCCAAACGTGAAGAGCGCTTCTCAGGTTCTCTGCCGTTGGTGGTCTTTGGTTTGATGACCGCCGCCATTTTGGCTACCTACACTTTGCTCGAAGGTGCCGCCGCAATTGTGCCCGCCTTCTTCTGGTCGCTTGGTATTCTCAAAAACTACGACCCAGGGATTTATCGCAACTTTTTCTGGGGCTTCGGGCATCCCGCACAACAGGTCAATCTTGCAGCGATGGTGTCCATCTGGTACGCGCTCGCGCAAATGACCGTTGGCATTCGCCCTGTCAATGAGAAATTCTCACGTCTTGCCTTCATCCTGTACCTGTTCTTCATCAATCTTGGTTCAGCACATCACTTGCTGGTTGATCCTGGTCTTTCATTCGCATGGAAGGCGGTCAACACTTCCTATGCCATGTATCTCGCAGTTCTCGGTTCCATGATGCATGCCTTCTCCATTCCTGCGGCTTTGGAAATTGCCCTGCGCGCCAAAGGTTACAAAAAAGGCTTGTTCGGTTGGCTTCGCAATGCTCCCTGGGCAGAGCCTGGTTTCAGTTCTTTGGTTCTTTCCATGTTCCTCTTTGGCTGGATCGGCGGCGTGACCGGTGTAACCATCGGCACCGAACAGATCAACATGCTCGTTCACAACACCTTGCGTCTGCCCGGACATTTCCACGCAACCGTAGTTAGCGGCACAACATTGGCTTTCATGGGCTTCACCTATTATGTTATTCCGCTCATTTTCCGCAAGGAACTAAAACTCAAGAGTTGGGCAAAATGGCAGCCTTACGTATTTGGCTTTGGCATGTTGTTGACCTCACTAGGCATGATCGTCAGTGGTTTGCAGGGCGTTGCCCGCCGCAACTGGGACATTACTTTTGCAGGCGTTGTTCCCGGCACAGTTGAAATATCACTTGCTGTTTTCGGCATTGGCGCCCTTTTGGCTGTAACTGGCGGCATCATGTATGTGACCATTGTTCTCACATCCATTTTGACTGGCCCGCGTCTCGAAGCATCCAACCTTTTGCTTCTGACTGGCACGCATAACCCGATCATTGATTCCACAAAATTGACCGATCATCAAATGGAAGACAAACAGAATCAACCCAAGGGCGCTCTCGTACTTGTCTTCGCCTTCCTTGTGTGGTTTGCAATTTATTACTTCACCAACTGGTGGCTGTTGGGCCGTACCTGGTTCATCCGCTAGACGGAATTCTCCTTTGAAAACCTGCCCGGGGTTCGCCACCTCGGGCAGGAACAAATATCCAAGACTGGCAACTCAATAAAATGACAGCATCTTTTTTACTAGGTTTACTCGGAAGTCTTGGGCATTGTGTGGGCATGTGCAGCGCGGTCATCATTCTCTTTGACCGCCAGCCGATCTTCCGAAACAAATTTGCATGGGTTCTTACACATGCGGGTCGCATCACCACCTATTCATTACTCGGGTTTATTTTCGGCGCATTTGGTCAAACCCTCTGGACGTTTGATGGTCTTCAAGCCGCCCTCTCTACTCTGTTTGCGATCATTGCTTTTTATATGGCCTCTGCATTTATTGGATTAACTCCCTCGCCAGAATCATTATTCCCAAAACTGGTTCAACGCTGGGGGAATGCCATCCGCACATTCAAATCCGCTTCGCTCTGGACCTCTTATCTGCTCGGTCTGCTTTGGGGACTCCTACCCTGCGGCTTGGTTCTGACCGCACTTCTCACAGCGGTCACTTCCACCAACGCGTTTCAAGGCATGTTGAACATGTCAGTCTTTGGGATTGCCACAATCCCAAGCCTGTTCGCCGTCAAATGGCTGGCGACAAAATCCCTTCCCCGCCTCTGGTCACGAAGCCTTGCTTCCATTGTAATGATGCTCTTCGGCTTTCAATTCGCCATGCGCGGATTTGCATCCCTCGGGCTCATTGACCATTTCATGCTGGGTTCAATTATGTTTTGGTAATCCATCGGTTATAAGAAATGAATCTCGCATCCGCTTCTCCTGCAAATATCAAAACGCTCACTGCCTGCTCCCTCTGCGGGTTGACAACATTGCATCCCCTATCCAATGACAATGGGGATGTCTTTTGCTGTCCATCGTGCAGAGAAGTCGCGGCGCTTCTAGCGGAGAGTCCAGCCGTTGAGCAGAAGCAGGCTCAGGCTTCAGAAAGAAGCGAGAGTGTTGTCCTCTCACTCGGCGGCATGTGGTGTTCATCCTGCGCGTGGCTGGTCGGTGAACAACTTCGCCGCACCAATGGAGTTGTTGAAGCGGATGTAAGTTTTATTCAAGGGCAAGCCAATCTCACATTCGACTCTGCGATTACAAATCCGAAAAAACTCAAAAAGCGTGTGCGCTCGCTTGGGTATCAAGCCACGCTTCCAAATGAAAAACCACGCGATGAAGAAGAATCTTTTTTCACGCGTTTATTAATTAGCGGCGTAATGGTCTTGCATGACATGATCGTGGGCGGCGGAATTTACGTGCGTGAGTTAATGGGTTGGGCAAGTCCCGAGACGGCGTGGCTCGTGCACTTCTTCCAGATCATGATGTTGGTTTCGAGTATTCCTGTTTTGATTTTGCTTGGGCTGCCGATTTTACGCGCGGGGTTTGCAAGTCTCTTGCGCGGACAACCCAACATTCATACTTTAATCATGATCGGAACATTTTCTGCATTTGGATTATCGGTTCGCAATTTAATCATCGGACACGGCGGTTTATATTTTGATACCGCCACCATGCTGATCTTCCTTGTTTCGATTGGGCGTTGGCTCGAAATGCAGGCGCACAAATCTAGCAATAAAGCGGTTTCGCGTTTGCTCGAACAGATACCCAATCAAGCAACGGTGGTTACAAATAATCAAGATAGCGTTGTGAATGTTGCAGAACTCAAGCCTGGCATGCGCGTACGGGTTCGCCCTGGCGAAAGATTTCCAGTAGACGGACTCATCGCCATCGGCGAAGGCGACGTGGACGAATCGTTATTGACGGGCGAACCTAAACCTGTAACACATCACGAAGGCGATAAAGTTCAGGCAGGAACAGTCAACCTCGATGGCAGTTTTGAAGTGATCGCAACGGCTGTTGGTGCCTCCACCACGGCGGGGCAGATCGGACGTTTGTTGCACGAAGCCTTGTGGGCGCGTTCTCCGCTCGAAAGAATGGTGGACAAACTCTCGGCGTGGATGACTCCGCTTGCGCTGGCGTTGGCGACAATTGCATTCCTCATTTGGTATACCATCGCTGGGATTGAAACTGGTTTGATGGTGGCGCTGTCTGTCTTGTTGATCGCTTGTCCGTGTGCGTTGGGACTTGCTACTCCGCTTACATTATGGCTATCGCTTGAACGCGCCGCTGAATCAGGCGCGATATTGCGAAGCACCGCCGCGCTGGAACGGCTTTCCAAAATACAAAGAATCTTCTTTGACAAGACAGGCACGCTGACTCAATTGCCGATGAAGGTGCGTGAAATTTTTGTTGATCAAATTCAAGAACACGAATTTTTGAGAATTACAGGCTCCGTTGAAAACGACTCGGAACATCCGCTGGCAAAAGCCGTGGTTGATTTTGCAAAATCAAAACAAGTGAAATTATCCAAACCTGAATCATTCAAGGCTTTACCCGTGTTGGGTGTCAAAGCAAATTTGGATAACATGCAAATTGTGGTCGGTTCTGCGCGCTTGATGTCTGCCGAAGGGTTGAGCATGCCAACGGATATCAGTCAGCAGGCTGAGGCGTGGAAAGAGGCGGGGCACATCGTCATCTATGCAGGTTGGGATGGTCGAGTCGCGGGCATCTTTGCACTCGGTGAAAAAATCCGCGAAGAAGCAAAAGATATGATCCATCAATTGCAATCGCGCGGACTGGAACTCGGCGTTCTGACGGGCGACGAAGCCAGCGCAGGCGCGCGTTGGCAAAAGGTGTTGGGCATTCCTGTCAGCGCCGCGCTTAGCCCTGATGAAAAGATGAAACGTTTAATCGAAAATTCTGCGATGGTCGGCGATGGCATCAATGACGGACCCGCGCTCGCCGCCGCAACGATCGGTCTCGCGATGAATCACGGAACGGATGTTGCCCGCTCTGCCGCCGATATTGTGCTCGTGCGCGATGACTTGCGCGTCATTCCGTGGTTGGTGGATCTGTCGCGCGAATCGATGAAACGTGTAAAACAGAACTTAGGCTGGGCAGTGATTTACAACCTGGTCGGCGTGGGTCTTGCAATGGCAGGCCTTTTACAGCCAGTCTTCTCTGCATTTGCAATGGTGGCGAGCAGTATCTTTGTCACGACCAACGCAATGAAGATGAATAAATTTCCGTTATTAGATGATGAAAATATGAAGGTCGAATAAACCCAATCTTCAACCTGAAACCTTGAATCTGGAACCCAATCAATGACTCATTACAACCCGTACACTCAACGTAAACTTTTGCGCTTCTTCGAAAAACTGTGGGCAAAGTTCGAAGGCTTTATCAATCGTTTTACAAAATCGGATTTCAATCCTTTTTATCATCTCGGCACATTAACGATCTTCATGCTGATCCTGCTCATTGCAACGGGCGTTTATATCACTATCATCTATCGCCCAGGTTTGGATGTTGCCTATCAGACCGTTCAGAAAATCGATTCCACATGGTTCGGCTCGCTCATGCGCAGTATGCACCGCTACGCATCCGATGGCATGATCGTGCTGATTATTTTGCACATGTTCAAGATGTTGATCAGCGACCGTTTCTCAGGTCAACGCTGGTTGGCGTGGACAAGCGGTTGGATCATGCTCGCAATGGTCTGGCTAACGGGCACCATGGGCTATTGGCTCGTTTGGGATCAGCGCGCGCAATGGATGACCGAATACATGATGGAATATCTGGCGGGCACATCGGGCCTCACCTATGTCGCGCCTGATCTTGCTTCACGTACATTCTCAAATTTTGTCATCATCATTTTCCTGCATGTTTTTATTCCGCTCATTGGTTTTCTCGGCATCTATATTCACAGCCTCAGACTTTCGCGTGAACGTTGGTGGTCGCCGCGCTGGGTCAGCATTCAAGCCGTG